>JAFQNM010000251.1 GCA_017395885.1 Clostridia bacterium
TATATGCAGGAACACAGAGATATGCATCCTCCTGGGCAGGCGATACAGGCGGCGGATACGATACCGTAGTTGCAATGCTTAACTTCGGTCTCTCCGGCCACTCCAACGCAACCTGCGATATGGAGGCAACAAGCCTTGAGGGTATCCACTACGGCTTCCTCACTCCCTGGACTCAGCAGCTTGGCTGGAGAACATGGAATCAGCCCTGGTTCCTCAGAGATGAGCTTTGCGATGCAATAAGAGAATATTCTCATATGAGAAACAGCCTCTTCCCCTATATCTACTCCATGGCTCATAAGGCAAACGAAACAGCCCTTCCCATGACACGTGCCCTTTCTCTTATGTGGCCCGAGAAGGCTGAATACGACTATATCACAAACCAGTATATGTTTGGTGACGCTTTCCTCGTTGCAGTATTCGATATGAAGGTAACACTTCCCGAGGGCAAGTGGGTAGATTACTTCACAGGTGACGTATACGAGGGCGGACAGACCTTTGAGTATAAGTGTCCCGCAGGCAAGGGCGGCGCTATGATGGTCAAGGCAGGCAGCGTGTTCTGCACTCAGGACTATCAGAAGTATATTGAAAAGTCCATTCCCGAGAACTATCATATCAACGTATATCCCGGCGGCTGCGGCTCCTTCACTCTCTATGAGGATGACGGATATACCTACGATTACGAGGAAGGCAAGATGGCAAAGACGCTCATCGAGCTTTGCGGCGATGAGTCTGCCTTTGAGCTTACCGTTAATATGAGAGAGGGCAGCTACGAGGGCCGTGAAAAGACTGCCGACAGCCTCCTCTCCGACCCCGATATTTTCGGCATGGGTGACGTTACAAGCTTTGATGTTGTTGTAAACGGCGTTGCAAAATCCGTAACTCTTGACGGCAAGGCAGTTGATTTCTGCATCTGCGACTCAAAGACCAAGTTTGCTATCTCCAAGGAAGACCACAGACAGAGAAAGCTCACATATAAGGTTGAAATGTAATAATAGAAAAAGACCGCCTCGGCGGTCTTTTTCAACAGTCTGAGAGCTCCCCTGAAATCAGGAGAGCTCTCGCTTTTTTGTTTAAATACGGCTTGGATTGCTTTTTAAAGCAGGTCCTCGTTGTAGTGGGCTCTCTGGCCGCCGATAAATTTCGGTCTCGTTCTGGCACCAACGACTATGGCCTCACCGATAGTTTTTTGAGAAAGGCGAAGGGGTACCGCAACGGCCTTAAGGTGCATACCTATAAGGGTCAGACCTATATCTATGCCTGCATCTGCCTTAATGCTCTCAATAACTATGGGGTCCTCTGCCTCACGGTAAGCGGCGGTTGCAAAGGAGCCGCCTGCCTTAGGCATGGGAACTGCATTCACCTCTGTTGCAAAGGGCACTGCAGCACGCTCGGTAACAACGGCACGGTTCAGGTGCTCGCAGCACTGAGCGGCAATGTATATGCCTCTGGGTGCAAAAACGCTTTTGAGGCCTCTGTATAGGGCATCTGCCGCCTCAGGCACGCTGGAGGTGCCGATACGGGAGCCGCACACCTCGCTGGTGGAGCAGCCTACTATGACCGTTTGCCCTTTTTTGAGGCCGGCTGCCTCACAAAGCTGCTCTGCAACGAGGGCAGCCTCCTTTTCTATCCGGGAATACATCAGTTTACCTTCTTTCGTTTATTTAACTTCAACTGCTCCGCCGAGAGGCAGAGAATAAATGAGGACCCGATCAAAGCTCTCTCCAAGCATTTTCTCGCAGACCTCCTTATAAATGGTGAGCTGGCGAGAGTGGCGATGCACAAGCTTTTTTGCGGCAAGAGCCTTGTCTGCAAGCTCCTCCGGGGTGAGCCTGTCCGTTTTATAGTCAACGAGAACGGGTCTGCCGTTCCTGTCGCGGAAAATGCAGTCAACAACGCCCTGCACCGTAACGCATATTCCATCCTCTCTGAGCTTTTCTCTCAGAACGGGGTCAGTGGTATAGTCGCAGGCGGGTAGTCTTACGTTAAAGCGCTTCTCTCGGATGACCTCATCCGAATCAAGAAGCTGCGCAAAAAGCTCGCTTTTTGCAAAGAGTTCTATCTCAGAAAGGCGTACAGCCTCGGCATCTTCAGGCGAGATGAACCGCTTTTCCTTCAGGCGGAGGAGCTCGGCTGCAGCTCCGTCGCGAGCGAGAGCCTCGTAGTCGCAGAACTGCATAAAGATATGGGTGGCCGTTCCTCGGCGGGCCGCATCTGCCTTCTTGGTATCGGAGAGAAAGGAGGGTATGGGTGCCTCCTCCTCCATGGCGATGATCTCAGGAGCATCAAAATACGTGCCATCCTCCTCGCTGCCCAGAATATCCGGCTTCAGCACGGAAACGGAAAGCTTTGCGGGTATATTCCAAAGATACTCCTTATCGTAGGAGAAATCAAGGTATTTTTCAAAAAAACGGCTAAGCTTTTCTTCATTTGGGGAGGCACTTGTGTGAGAAACTGCATCGGCGCCTGCAATATCGGCGCCCTTTTTGTAAATGAAGGAGTTGCCTGCGGCCTCTCTCTGGAGTGCATCTATTATCCAATCTCCCTCGCAGGAGGCTCTCAGCACCGTATAGTCGTCAAGGGGGAAGAGTGCCTTTTCAGATGAGGCGTGCAGCTTTTCCTCTGCGGTCTTTACCTTGCAGGAAACGATCAGGCGCTCTCTTGCTCTCGTCATTGCAACGTAGAGAACTCTGGCCTCCTCCTCGGTGGAGTCGTTTGACATCTGAAGGGCAACGGCCCGTGTGAGGGGGTTATCGCAGCGAATGAGGCCGTTTTCGTCGTAAAGCTTCATGGCAATGGCTCCCCTTCTGTCCAGAAGGAGCTTTTCGCTGCTGTCTCTTTTGTTGAATCGCTTTGAGGTGTCGCAAAGGAAGCAAATGGGGTATTCAAGTCCCTTTGAGCGGTGCACCGTCAGCAAAGTAACGCTGTCCGGGTCGGAGAAGGCTGCTGTTTTGTCTGCCTTTTCCATAACGCTGTTGATGTTAGCTATCAGATCGTTCAAGGTGCCGCCGCTTTTGGCAACAGCACTTGCTCTGGCAGAGAGCACCTTCAGGCTGCGGATAACGTCGGCATTTTTGCGGTCTCCGTCTCCGCCGTAGTCTCTGAGGGAGGTGTCCGAAACGATAAGGCGAAGCACCTCATCGCAGTAAAGCTCCTTGGCGGCCTCTCTCCAGCGGTTTACCGTGAGGATAAAGTCTGAGCATTTTTGGCGCAGCTCACGGTCGCTTCCCGATTCGCTGTATTCCATAAGAGAATACCAGAGGGGAATATCGGTGGAGGTGCGTATTGCAACGAGGTCATCAAGGGAGAAGCCAAAGAGGGGGCTTTTCATGGCTCCTGCCAGATAAATATCTCTGAGAGGGTTGTCTGCCGTGTTGAGGAGGCAGAGCACCAGCAGCACCTCTCCGTGGTCAAAGAACTCATCGCTTGCACAGTTGTTAACTGATATGCCTCTTTCGTTCAGGGCGGCAACGAAGCTGTTGGCATTTGTTCCGCTTCGCACGAGAATGGCAATATCCTTGGGTCGTACAGGCTCTCCCGAGGCAAGAAGCTCGCCGTTGAGCAGCTCGCTTATCCTTGCGGCAACGCACTCAGCCTCAGAGGGCGGGGGGGCTTTGTCTTCGCTCTCCCTTTCAACGAGAATGATCTCGCATTTTGTGCCTCTGTCTCCTCCGATTTTGGAGCAGACCAGCTCATCTCCCTTTTCAAAGGGAGTTTCTCCTGCGGAGAAAATGTATCGGGAAACGGTGTTTGAAAGATCAATAACGCACCTGTCGCTTCTGAAGTTGTCGCTCATAAAGACGGACGAGCCCTCAATGCCGTCGGCATAGCGGCTGCGGTAGCCTGTAAAGAGCTCAGGGCAGGAGCCGCGGAAGCCGTAAATAGACTGCTTCACGTCTCCAACCATAAAGCGGCCTGCGCTTTGGGATACTGCCGTGAAAATGGCGTCCTGAACGGCATTGGTGTCCTGATACTCGTCTATGAAAATATAGTCGTATTTCTTGCCTGTTTCAATGGCAGCAGGGGTGGGGGTGCCGTCCTCGTTAATAAATATTTTGCGGGCAAAGGCGGCAAGGTCTGAAAAATCAACTCCGCCACGCTCTCTTTTTATTTCTCCGAAGACCTTGGAGAAGCCCTTGAAAACTGCGGCAAGAGTTTCTATATGATCTGCGGTCATTTCTATAACACGGTCAAGGGGAGCGCCGCCGTCTGTAAAGAAATCCTTTTTGAGGTCGGATATTTCCTTTTTGAGGGCGTTTCTCTTGGCCTTGAAAAGCTCGTACTCATCGGTAGAGCACCCGCTTTTGATGGAGGAAAGGTTAGGGAAAAGATCGTCTCTGTCAAAGAAGCACTGAGCTGCACTAAAGGAGCCCTCCGAAAGCTTTCCCAGCTCATCTGCCATAAGTGCCAGACGCTCAGCCTCCTCAACGTATTTTTCCGTATATACGTTTTCGGAGAGAACGGAGGCGAAATGCTTGAAAACAGTATAAAAATGGCATCTGATAAGCCCCATTTCTTTTTTAACGGGGCGGGAATACTCGGTTTGAAAGAAATCGCCTTTGGCGCTGCGTATCTCGGCGGCCTTTTTGAGCAGGGCCTCGGAGCTTACGTCGTAGGCTATAAGGTCGGCAAAGATCTTGAGCAGAGATTCTGAAAGATCCTCCTCGTTTCTTGCTGTAGACAGGCAATCGGAGAGGGCACAGAAATCCTCAAGAGGAGCTTCTCCCTTTCCTGCAAAAAACGCCTCAACGGTGCGGTCCATTGCCTCCTTTCTCAGCACCTCTGCCTCAGCGCTGTCCAGAATGGAAAATTCGGGAGGCAGACCGAGGGCTGAAAAGTGTGGCCTGAGCTCAGATTTAAAAAAGCTGTCTATGGTGGAGATGGAGGCTCCCTCAAGAGAGGCAAGCTGGCGGGAGAGAGATGCATTGCCCGGGTCCTTTGAAATGGCCTCGGTCAGAGCGTCTCCTATCCTGCTTTTCAGCTCTCCCGCTGCGGCAACAGTAAAGGTAACCACCAGCATACGGTTGAGCTGAGCACCCTTTGAGGGGTCCTTGAGGAGACGGATGATCCTTTCGGTGAGGGTTGCCGTTTTTCCGCTTCCTGCGGCGGCTGACAGGATCAGGTTTTTACCGGTAAAATTAATTGCAGAAAGCTGAGCTTCTGTCCAGTTACGTTCACTCACCGTCGTTATCTCCTTTCTCGCTTTCGTTTTCGGCTGTGTGGCCGCTGTGCCTGCAAATGGGCTTCATTGAGCAGTAGGTGCAGGCTGAGTTGGGGCCGTAGCCCGTGGGGCAGGAGGCGGCAAAGCCTGAGGAAAGCTTATCTCCTACCTCCTTAAGAAAACCGTCTATCGTTTTCTTAATATCGTCAAAGGCCTTCTCGTTTTCGGCATAGCAGCCCTTGAGGCGGTTCTTTTTATCAAAATAAGCAGGAGCAAATCTGCCTGCCATATCCTTATCCATTGCGCTGATGACCCCTGCCTCTCCCAGAACGATGCCTGTTCTGGAAATGCCGTGGAGGGCGGTGGTATCGGCGCTTTCACCCTCAAGCAGCTCTCCCGAGGTAATATCGCCCGGGCGGGCAGAGAAGTAAACTGCTCCAGCAGGCACGAGGCGCTCTCCGTTTTTGAGGAGCTTTTTGGCAAAGGTGCAGCCTGAGGGCATATTGCAAAGGGCGAAAAGATAGAGAAGAAGCTGAATGTTCTCTCCTCTCAGCGCCTTTGTGAGAGAGAAGGTCTTGGGGCCTGTTTTGTAGTCAACAACACGGATATATACCTTGCCGTTTTCCCTGAGTATATCAACTCTGTCCACAACTCCGCGAACGGTAAGGTCGTGGCCGTTTTCAAGGCGTATTGGCAGAGCGGGCAGGTCTTTTGAAAAGCCCACCTCCAGCTCAAAGCTGTAAGGCGTAAAGCGGCTCTGGGCAAACTCCTCGTTGAGGGCTCGGGCAAAAAGATTAATGCTTTTTGTAAGTCGGTCGAAGAGGTAGTCGGCATAGTCCTGCTCACCGGAGGGCTTTACCTTTTCCTTGTATTCTCTGATAAGGCGCTCCGTTTTGCTGATAACGGCGCTTTCCTCAAGGGGGAAGGTGGAGCTTACTGCATCCTTCATAAAGTGCTCGAGCACTGAGTGAACGAAGGTGCCAACCTCAGAGGGCTTGAGAGAGGCCTTGCCGCCCTCGTCAAGGTGGAGGATATGCCTGCAATAGTATTTAAAGGCGCAGGCCGTAAAGCATTCTATCTTGGTTTGAGTAAGGTTGATGTCTTTATCAAAAAGCCGTGCAAGGGCGGCGCCTGTTGTTCTGTCGTTATCGGCAGAGAGAGGCGCCTCTGAGAGAGCCTCATCTGATGAGCCGCGAAGCCTTATCACCCTTTCGCCCTCGGGAACGGTAAAATCCCAGGTCTCCATATGAGGCACAAGGGCCGTAAGGCGAAGGGCACCCATTGAGGGGTGGCACTCTCCGTCCGAGGAGGGGATCATTAGGGTAAGGGTCTCAGAGGGGGCGCAGACCGTTTCCGTGAAGCGGAACATTTCCTCTCTGCGGCGTTTTTCTGTATCGGGAGATATCTCAATGCCGTGGGAGAGGAGTATCTGGCGGTCTCTGTCTCCGAAAAAGCCAGTTTCCTTGGGAACTCTGGGGAACTCGCCGCTTTTTGCGCCGAGGATTATAAGGTGCTTTATGCTGTCAAGGCGAACGCTGCCAACGCTGCCGAGCACCACACGGTCGATGCCGTCGGGAATGGAGCCGATATGGCAGGTATCTGCGGTATGCCGAAGGAGGGCTGCAAATCTGCGGGCATCCACCACGGCATCGGGCACGCAAAGAGCAAGAGTATCGAGAACGGAAATGAGGGCACCCCACACCTGCGACTTTTTCTGAGCCTCGGCAAGCTTGCCTGCCGCCTCGAGAAGGGCCACCTCGCTTTTCAGCTGGCTGTATACGGAGAAGTCGCAAAGGAGCTTGTATGCTGCGGTGCAGGCATCCTTCACCGTGCCGGGAAAGACCTCGTAGAAGGCCTCGATGGGTGGAGCCAGCTTTTCCTTTGCGACGTTGGCAAGGGTCATCATGGTGTGGGCTCTGGGGCTTTGAGTCAGGCTGTAGCCGTCTGCATTCATTGCCCATGGATCGCCGCAGTATTTTTTCTTACCGCGGATACGCCATTTTTCCGTATATATTTCAAATGCATCAGTTTCGTCGGCGGTGAGAGAGCAAAGCCCCGTTTTTGAAAGGGCCACCATATCTTCTCTTTTCCAGCCGCCTGCGCACACGTTTGCGGCGCTAAGAAGCAGCCTGAGGGCAGGCTGGGAGGTGACGGAGGTCTTTCCCGAAACGTAAACGGGAATGCCCTGGCGCTCAAGCTCAATATCGCAAATGCCTCTGTAAAGCTCAAAATCTGCGCTGACGCAGGCAATATCGCAAAATCTTGCGCCGCCTGCCACCAGCTCACGTATTTTGGCGCCTGCAAGAACGGCCTCATCGTAGCGGTCGGGGCATTTAACGGCAGAGATACCGCTGCAGTCGCCCTCAAAGGGTGCCGCGGCATAGTTCCACATATTGGCGGAAAGGTAGGAGAACACCTCTCTTCTTCCGTCGGGAAGGTAGGTTCGCTCAACGTCAAGGCCGAGTCTTGAGGCGCACCGTGTCATCTCCTTCATATAGGAGGTAACGTATTCCATATTGGGGTCACCTGCATCCTCCTCGCCCATAGCAAAGGTAAGAAGAGTGCTGTCAGCAGATCGGAATATCTCCCGGACTACCTTGATCTCCTTGGGGGTAAGGGTATAGAAGGAGTCTATAAAAACGGAGGTGTTTTCAAAGCAGTCGTGCTCGCTGAGTACCTTAGCCAGGGCATCGGGTATCTCCTCAGGGTCATCGTAGCTCTGGCGGAGAAGGGCATCGTATGCCGCATATATGAGAGAAAGGTCGTGTAGGCGCAGAGAAAGAGAGGAGCCTGAGTCCTCTGTTTTTTCAGCTATGTCCATAATATCCTCGGCCGTGATGCTGTAAAGCTTCAGCTCATTGACGCCTCTCAGCATAAGGGGAACGTATCTGTCCTCCCTGTCGGGGCTTTTGTAGGCCTTCAGGCGGGGAGAAACGGAGGCAATGGCATTCCACATAAGGAGGGATCTCTGAGCCTCGTTAAGATAGTTCTTGGCGCTTCCTCCGAAGCGGCGGAAGATGCTGTCTGCAAGGCGCTTGAAGCTGACGGCCTCAATGTTGAAGGCATCTGTGGGGGCAAAGCATTCTGCGGTCACCGTGTCCCAAAAAAGGGCCTGCTGCTCGGGGATAATGAGAAGGCATTTCTTGTTTTGGGCAAGAGCCTCACCCATTTTTTTCTTAACGTATTCTGTTTTCGCCGAAGCCTCTCTGC
This sequence comes from Clostridia bacterium, assembly GCA_017395885.1. GTDB lineage: Bacteria > Bacillota > Clostridia > Oscillospirales > CAG-272 > Avispirillum. The sequence continues at coordinate 8,369 of JAFQNM010000251.1, forward strand.
CGAAAACGAACTCAATCATTTTTTTCATTTCCTTTTATTATGGTTATATTACGGGTAACGGTCTTTCTTTTTCGCCAAGCAAAGGGGTATTTTTCAAAGGTACAGTCGTCCATTTTTTCAACCGAGCCCACGGGGTCACGGTCTCCTATGTAGGAATCTCTGAAAAAGCCTATTGGGGTGAGGAGGGTTCCTTTTTCAAGAGCCTTTTGCGTATAGGGGCAGGCGGCCTGACAAGCATCGCAGCCCCATATGCTGCCGCCCGTTTTTATAAGAGCCGCCTCCTTTGCAGACAGGTCTCCCTTTTTCTGAGTGAGGGAGGAGATGCAGCTTTTTCTGCTTTTATCCCTGACGGCGCCTGTGGGGCAGGCTCGACTGCAGCGGCCGCAGTCCTCGCAGCAGCGGGGCTCAGCGGATACTGTGGGAATGCCCTCAAGGTCAAGCTCCTCCTCTGTTAGGCTGCATACAAGCTCTCCTATAAATACGTAGGATGAATATTTTTCAGTTATAAGAAGGGAGTTTTTTCCGATAATGCCAAGGCCTGCACGGGCGGCGCCCTCCACCTCAAGAAAGGGAGAATGGTCTGCAAAGCCACGTGCAAAGCGGCCGGGATACTTTTCTTTCACATACCCTTCAAGGGCAGAAAACACCTCTTTTGCAAGGGTATGGTAGTCGTAAACAGCGCCATAAGATGAGATAAGGCCGTTGCAATCTCCCGAATAATAGGGAAACAGCACAAAAATAACGCTGCACCCGCCGGGCAGAAGTGAAAAAAGTCTCTCGTTTGCTGCTTTGCAGGCGCTGTCCGGCAGAGCGGCAAAGGAATCTATATTGAATTTCAAAAGTATATCCCGTATCAAGGCCGCACCTCCCTTTGTTATCATTATATCATATTGATTATACCAAAAACGGTACAAAGAATCAACATCCCCGTGGAGGAAACAAAAGATTAACATATTACTGTTGAAAGTTGGAATAAAATATGGTATCATAACATTAATATAGAGAAAAAGAAAGGAACTTTCGCAATGGCAAAGAGAACAACCGGCGGAGAAGAGATCGATCCTTCGGTCTATTCCACAAATTATACGGAGTTTACCGTTAAGAAAAAGGCAGATCTCAAGATCTTTCTTATCAGAGCACTGATGATCCTTGTGTACGTATCCATCCCCACAGTTATATTTGTGCTGGTGCCCAATCTGTTTTTCCTTGGAGCGCTCAGCTGCCTTATGGTAATAATTGCCTGGTATTTCACCTGGCCCTTTACGAATGTTGAGTATGGGTATGTTCTTTCCTCAGGCTCCTGGAGATTCGAGACCTCCTACGGCTCAAGAAGAAACGTTATAAATCTTGAGAAGAAGGTCAAGGATATGAAGAAGATCGCTCCCTTTACCTCTGCAGAGGAGGAGCTTTTGAAGAAGGCCGATAAGGTATACGATTTCCGCAGCAGCCCGAAACAGAGCGAGGATATCTACTATGCGCTTTACGAGGAGGATGGAAAGGAAAGTATTATTCTTTTCCAGTGCACCAACAAGGCGCTGAAGATATTCAAAAGCTATAACAAGGAGAACACCGTTGTGGTGGATACTCTCAGATATTGAGAATAAAACAAAGGTCCCCCGCATATATTCCTGTGAATATATGCGGGGGTTTTTGTATGAAGAAAATGATAATTGTCTTGGTCGTGGCGCTTTTGGCTTGCCTTTTCTCATCCTGCAGGGAGGAGAGGACGGCCGTTTTCGATTATCAGGATAAGGTGAGCCGTGTTGAAGGGAGCTATACTGAAAACGGAGAGGTGCGAGAGCTGGTGCTGTATTTCAAGAGCACAGAGGAGGGAAACTCCTGCCGCAGAGTAGATTATTCTGCGCCCTCAAGCCTTGCGGGAATGTCCTTCACCCTTGAGGGAGACAGGATAACGGCTCAGTACGGAGATATGAGAATAGACGGGACCTGCTTTGACGGGGAGGACGTTTTTTCGGCATCCCGTCTTTTTACCCTGCGTGAGGAGGACATATTGGAGATCAGGGGCGGAGAGGGAGATACCACCGTGGTCACAGGGGAGAGCGGAGAGGGCACCTGGGAGGCGGTAACTGATAAGGATGGCCTGCCCATGCAGCTGACCCTCAGAGATTCAAGGGGCGTTTGCAGTCTTGAGGTGAAGGAGATAGTGCTTTTTGAAGAATAAAGCTTTTATTTTCTTTTTGAGCGGAAGATGAGAGACATAAGAAAGCCAAATACCAAGGCAGCGCCTATGCCTGCAGAGGCCGCAGTCAGCGCTCCGGACAGGGCTCCGAGAAGGCCCCTTTCGTCAACGGCCTCTCTCACTCCCTTTGAAATGAGATAGCCAAAGCCTGTCAGAGGCGTGGTGGCTCCCGCCCCTGCAAAATCCTCAAGATGGCCGTAAATACCGAGACCTCCCAGAAAAACGCCTGCCACAACGTAGAGCACGAGTATTCTTGCGGGGGTCATTTTTGTTTTGTCTATAAGCACCTGAGCAATAACGCAGAGGGCTCCGCCTACCAGAAAGGCTCTGAGATAGATCATAAGGTCGCTCATAATTTCTCCTCTTCTCCGATGGCGGATGATCTGATATGAACAAGGTGGGCAATGGAGGGGATATCGGCCCCTTGCTGAACGCTCATTGTGTTCATAAGAGCTCCCGTGCCGAGAAAGAGCACGTCCTTAAGGTCGCCCAATCTCATCTGCCGAAGCACGTGGCCTGCAAGCACCGTTGCGCTGCAGCCGCAGCCGCTTCCGCCTGCGTGCTTGTCCTGCCTTTTTCTGTCAAATATCATAAGTCCGCAGTCGTTGTATCTATCGGAAATATCTGCGCCGCAGTCTGCCATTATTTCCATAAGGATCTCCGAGCCCTCAAAGCCCAGATCCCCTGTGAGAATAAGCTGTGGCATAGCGCCGCCGCCTTCAAAATATCGGCAAAGGGTGTCTGCTGCGGCAGGCGCCATGGCTGCCCCCATGTTGTTTGCATCCTTTATTCCCGCATCAACTATCCTCCCCGGGCAGACCTCAAAGATCTCCGGGAGCTGTGCAGCCCCGGCAGGAGATGCCCTGAGCGCATCGGAGCGCCTACAGCTTAAAACGAATGCACCTGAGCCGGTCACTGTCCATTGGGCGGTGGGAGGACGCTGACCGCCGTATTCAAGAGGTGAGCGAAACTGCCTTTCTGCCGATGCGTTGTGAGAGGAGGTGACCGCCGCCGCTCTGATACCGTAGGCCGAGGAAAGGAGCGATGCCAGCATCAGGCCCTCGGCCGCAGTTGAACAAGCTCCGTAAAGGCCGAGAAACGGTGAAACGAAGCCGCAGAGCCCTTGGGCAGAGCCGATGCATTGGTTCAAAAGATCGCCTGAAAGGATAATATCGGCCTCGCCGTCTGTCATCAGCGCCTTTGTAAGCGCCTTTGAGAGGGCAAGCCTCTGGAGCTCGGCCTCTGCCTTTTCCCACGTGTCCTTTCCGAAAAAATCGTCGCCCTTCACCGCCGTATCAAAGGTTTCTGCAAGGGGGCCCTCACTCTCCTCGTGGCCCACCACCGAGGCCGAGGCTGTGATATAAACGGGCTTTTCCAATCTGTATATGCTTTTCACGGTATACCGCCTTCTTTTTTTCTTATTATTTGCCGAAAAGAGCTTAATATTCCAAAGTGAAGTTGACAGAGCTGCGCAAATATGATAAAATAATGTAGTAAATTAGGTATTAGTACATCCCAAAGGAGCTGATAGCAATGGCAAATCTTACTGAAATTCTCCAGAACTACGCAAACGCCGATTATGACGTTCTCGTTTCCATGGCGCAGAAATCACTCACAAAGATTCTCCCTGCCTGCAAGAAGGTGGATAAGGAGAATGACGGATTTCTTATGGTATCAGGCATCGTGCTCAGTGCGGTAGGTGCCGACGGAAAGCTCTCCGAGCTTGAAAAGAAGTTCGTTTGTGACGTTCTCGGCATCAAGGAGGCCACCTTTAATAACTTTATAAAGCTTTATGACGATAGCTTTGCTGCAGTAGTTGATAAGTTTGCAGATTCTCTTGACGAGGATACCAAGGCCCTGACCCTCACCCTCGTTGCCTGCATTGCCGCTTGCGACGAGAGAATAACCGTTGAGGAATCTTCCTTTATAAGAAAGATCCTGGAATAAGGCACCGTAGCATTTTTGGTGTTGACAAACGGAAAATATCGCTGTATAATGCGAGTGAGGCCCTTACATGACTGACGGATTTCGCGGAACACCGCGGGGGAGTGTAAGGGGCAATATGCCGACCGTCTGGGCAAACGCAGTTAACGCTGGTTTGCCCTTTTTTTGTGCAAACAGCATCCGAAAAGAGACAGGCCCTGAGCTTTGCTAAAGGACATACGCCTGTCCCCATAAAGGCCCTTGTGCCTTACCTTTGAGGAGGTAAGCGCACAATGCAAGAAAGGAATGGTCAGATATGAAACACAATAACTGGAACGGATTTAAGGAAGGCGACTGGCAGAACGAGATAAACGTTCGCAGCTTTATTCAGACAAACTATAAGGAATATACGGGAGACGAGAGCTTTCTCTCGGGACCCACGGAGAGAACAGCAGCTCTTATGGAGCAGGTGCAAGAGCTTTTCCGTCTTGAAAGACAGAGAGACGGAGTTCTTGACGTTGATACGGATACCGTATCCTCGCTCACCAGCTATGCTCCCGGATATATAGACCGGGAGAGGGAGATAATCGTCGGTATGCAGACGGATGCACCTCTGAAGAGGGGAGTCAACCCCTTCGGCGGCATCAGAATGGCCCGTCAGGCCTGTGCCGCATACGGCTATCGCCTCAGCGATAAGGTGGAGGATGAGTTCCGCTACCGCACCACCCATAACGACGGTGTTTTCCGTGTTTATACAGATGAGATGAGAGCGGCAAGAAAGTGCCACGTTATCACAGGCCTACCCGATGCATACGGCCGCGGCCGCATTATCGGAGACTACCGCAGAGTTGCGCTTTACGGTGTTGATAAGCTTATTGAGGAAAAGAAAAAGGATAAGCAGGCACTTGCTCAGTGCGATTTTAACGTAGAAAACTCCCGCAAGTGTGAGGAGCTTTATAAGCAGATAACCTTCCTTGGATATATGAAGGATATGGCCGCTATGTACGGCTTTGATATAAGCGAGCCTGCAGCAGATGCACGTGAGGCCATTCAGTGGACCTATTTTGCATATCTTGCAGCCATCAAGGAGCAAAACGGTGCTGCAATGTCTCTTGGCCGTGTTTCTACCTTCTTTGATATCTATATAGAGAGAGATATTGAGAGAGGCGTGCTGACAGAGGAGGGCGCACAGGAGCTTATGGACGATTTTGTTATCAAGCTCCGAATTGCCCGCCACCTGAGAACACCCGAGTATAACGAGCTCTTTGGCGGAGACCCCATGTGGATAACGGAGGCCGTTGGAGGTATGGGCAAGGACGGAAGAACTCTTGTAACGAAGAATTCCTACCGTATGCTCAACACTCTCTATACTCTGGGCCCCTCCCCCGAGCCTAACCTGACTATACTGTGGTCTCAGGCTCTTCCCTCATCCTTCAAGCGCTTCTGTGCAAGGGTATCCTCAGATACAGACTCCATTCAGTATGAAAATGATGATATAATGAGAGTTCACAGCGGTGACGATTATGCTATTGCGTGCTGTGTTTCTGCAATGAAGATAGGAAAGCAGATGCAGTTTTTCGGCGCAAGATGCAATCTTGCAAAGCTTCTTCTCATAGCCCTTAACGGCGGCTTTGATACAACGAGCGGTATGCATATCGGCCCTCAGATGCCCGTTATGGACGGAGAAGCGCTGGATTATGATGCGGTCATGGAGAGATATGCTATCTATATTGAGTGGCTTTCAAGGCTTTATGTTAATACAATGAACCTTATCCACTATATGCACGATAAATATGCCTATGAAAAAACGCAGATGGCCCTTCACGATACAGAGGTAGAGAGGCTTATGGCCTTCGGTGTTGCAGGTCTTTCCGTTGTTGCCGACTCTCTTTCTGCTATCAAGTATGCAAGGGTAACTCCCGTGAAGGACGAGCTTGGCTATATTGTAGACTTCAACCGTGAGGGAGAATTCCCCAAATTCGGAAACGATGACGACCGTGTTGACCTTATTGCCCGTGATATGACTCATAGGGTCATTACAGAGCTGAGAAAAACACCTACCTACAGAAATGCCGTTCATACCCTGTCTGTGCTGACCATCACCTCAA
>JAFQNM010000252.1 GCA_017395885.1 Clostridia bacterium
ATCCACCCACTCGCCGTCGAGGCGAATTTCACACGCCGCAGGCGTATTTCACATTGCAAAGCAATATTTCACCCACCCGCAAGGGTGGATTTAGTTGAAAAAAGCACCGACAAAGTCGATGCTTTTTTCTGGCTGGGATAGCAGGACTCGAACCTACAAAGCGGGAGTCAAAGTCCCGTGTGTTACCGTTACACCATATCCCAACGCAAGCCTTAGTATATCACATCATCTCGCCTTTGTCAAGGATTTTGATTACCCCTTTGTATCACCTGCAGCACTTTTGCATATACTGTTTTTGTAGGCGAGCATTCGCCGGAGTCTGCCGTTCTGACCACGCCGGGGAACGGCAGACTCTTTGTTTTATGAATATTTTTTTGTCAACCCTTTTTTGAACTTTTATTCTTTTTCTACATCTATAACAAAACCCATTTTTGTTATAATTTCAAATTTCGCCATTTTTCAACAGTTTTGGTACGAGTTTTCCCCTTAAAATCGAGATTTCAACAAGGTTTTCAACAGGTTGTGGAAAACTTTTTAGACATTTACCGTTTTTTGTTGAAAAATTTCCCTTTGTGTAATCTGCACAAAATTATGCATTTGCCGTTATCTAATCAACTCATAGGCAGATGCCGTTTGTTATATTTTATATAATTTTACAGTTTTTTCCTTGTATAATTATACCATATAAAGCCGCCTTATTCTCACCTTTTCGGATGCTTGAGCTTTCTCCTCTTTTCCGCAATCCTACGCCTTTCAGCACGCTTACTCTCACGCTTCCACTTCTTTTGATTTACGGACTCAATGAGCTCTTCCCTCTTCCCCCTGTCTCCCAGAAGCTTTTCTCTCTTTGTCATCTGAAAATACGGCGCCACAGACAGGAGCATTGTTGCTCCGATACCAAACATTATAACATACGGCACTCCATTAAAGCTCGCAAAGCTTGACCAGGCCGTCCACCCCAAAGTCCAGAACAGGTTTATTACAGACCACAGCCACAGCACTATGGGAACAACAGGCGCAAACACAGATCCTACCATTACGGATACGACAGTTATAACGGCACCCACACCTATATATATTGCCTCTGTGACCAAAAAAGCACTCATACTACCGTTTATTACCGCTCTCTCAGCCTCATCTGCTCCGGAGCTGCTCAACAGCACCAGATACAAAGAAACAGATGCTATACAAAGCAAGACACCGAGAGACAGCGATACAAGAAAACTTATTCTGCTGATTTTTGCCGATCTTTTAGAAAAGGATATACTGTTTGCAAAAAAGCTATAAGAATACAACGCCAGCATCACTGCTGCGGTCAAAATTATAAAAGCCATTTAGTTACTTCCTTCATTCAATTTACTATATTTTACCACCTTGACACTCCCTTTTCAACAAGCTGCAAAAAAATTTTAATAAATATTTTTGAAATATACTTGCATTTTAAATTCATTTGTATTATAATTATAAGGCTGTCTGCAGGGAAATTTGAATTTTTCTGCAGTTTCTATTGCAAAAATCACTGTTTCAGGAGTTCAAAACATGAACAGATATGAAAATATGTCTTCTGCAGAGCTTTCTGCAGAGCTCGCTTTGATCAGAGCTGAGCTTGCAAAGTTCTCTGAAATGGGCCTTAATCTGGATCTTACTCGCGGAAAGCCCGGCGATGAGCAGCTGGCCATTTCCGAGGATATGCTCGGTGTTATATCCTCCAGTGAGGACTGTGTTTCCGAAAACGGCGTTGATTGCCGCAACTACGGTATTCTTGACGGTATCCCTGAAGCAAAGCGTCTTTTCTCTCAGCTTCTCAATATACCTGAAAAAAATCTTATCGTTGAGGGTAACTCCTCTCTTAATATAATGTTCGATACTGTTGCCCGTGCTATGCTCTTCGGTGTATACGGCGGCAAAAAGCCCTGGGCTATGCAGGGCGAGATCAAGTTCCTTTGCCCCAGTCCAGGATACGACCGTCACTTCGCTATCTGCGAGGCTATGGGTATCAAAATGATCCCCGTTGACATGACTCCCGACGGCCCCGATATGGATACGGTTGAAAGACTTGTTTCCTCCGACCCCTCCATCAAGGGTATCTGGTGTGTGCCCAAGTTCTCAAACCCCGAGGGCTACACCTACTCTGATGAGACTGTTGAAAGATTTGCACGCCTCAAGCCCTGTGCTGACGATTTCCGTATTTTCTGGGACAATGCGTATGCGGTTCACGAGATCTACGAGGACAAAATTCCCCTTCTCGACATTTTTGAGACCTGCAAGAAATACGGTACTGAGGACAGCGTTTTCTTCTTTGCCTCCACCTCCAAGATCTCCTTCCCCGGAAGCGGTCTTGCTATTATGGCGGCAAGCGAAAACAATCTCATTCAGATCAGACCTATACTTTCTGCTCAGACTATCGGCTTTGACAAGATCAACCAGATGCGCCACGTTAAGTTTTTTAAGAATGCGGATGGCGTTCTTGCTCATATGAAGCGCCATGCAGACATTATCCGTCCACGCTTTGAGGCTGTTATCGGTGCCTTCAGAAGCGAGCTCACCGGCATTGCTACATGGACAGAGCCTCGCGGCGGCTACTTCATCAATCTGACCGTGGCTGACGGATGCGCAAAGAGAGTTTTCCGCCTTGCTGCTGACTCCGGTGTTACACTTACAAAGGCAGGTGCCTCCTTCCCCTACGGAAACGACCCCAGAGACCGTCACCTCAGAATCGCTCCCACATTCCCCTCCTTTGACGACCTTACCAAGGCGGTTGAGATCCTTTGTCTCTGCGTTAAGGCTGCTACTCTTGAAAAGCTGATCGAAAACAACTAAATTAATTTATATAACGGCAACCGCAACGGTTGCCGTTTCTTAGATAGATTTGGATTTATCTATATGTTTATTGCAAAGAACTTTAATCAAGCAAAATGGCTATCGCAAAAAACGATAGCCATTTTATTTTTCTTTATTCTTTGCTTTCCTTGAAAGGACAAGGGAAGCTCCGTTGCCACTTAGTCGATCTTAGGGAGAGACGCTGCTGCTACGGACTGGCCCACGCGGCGGCTCTTCTCATCGGGGATATAAAGGTTGATATTAAGCTCGGGATACTCTTCAGCAAGTACCTTCTTTGCGTTATCAAGAAGGATAGTACCGCCATCGCCGCTTGTTGCACGGCCCATGATGATAAGGTGCTTGATATCATAGAACATTGCGTAGTATGCGATGGAGTAGCCAAAGTATACGCCGAGAGTTTCATAGATCTTAGCTGCTCTCTCATCGCCCTCAGCCATAAGGCCCTGAACGACCTTAAGCTTCTCAGCGGGAGAAAGAGTGGGATCAAGCTCGATGCCTGCTGCGGGAGAAAGCTTGATTACGCCCTCCTGGCAGAAGTACATGGCGCCGGTTCCATAATCACCTGCCCAGGGGTCAACTATTGCATCCTTGCAGAAATCGATAGGCACGAATGCAAGCTCATTGAGCCAGCCTGTGATGTTGCCGTTTCCGTCAACATAGCCTGCAGCCTCACTTGTACCCATTG
>JAFQNM010000253.1 GCA_017395885.1 Clostridia bacterium
AACAGAAAAATTATTCAGAGAAATTTTGGATAAAATTTTGTCAAAAGTGCACAAAACGGTTTCGTTCCACAATGGTTAGCAAACGCTAACTGCTGTGGAATTTGCTCTTTTTTGATATAGAATAATATAAGTAAGCATCGAAAAGATAGAAAAGCTGAAAATATTAAAAAAAAGGTGTAAAAATATGCGAAAACTATGGAATTTTATTTAATGTTGTGATATAATGTTTTGAGAAAAATTATATGGCCAGGAGGACATATTTCATGAAAAAAACTATGACATCGGTACCTTTTACCGACACCCCCGAACAGAAGGCGAAGCTTGATGCCATCATCGATAGCCTCAAGGACCAGCCCGGTTGCCTCATGCCCATTATGCAGCAGGCACAGGATGTTTACGGATACCTTCCCCCCGAGGTTCAGAAGCACATCGCTCTGAGACTTGAGATACCCGTATCCGAGGTATATGGCGTTGCAACCTTCTACTCTCAGTTCCTTCTCAATCCTAAGGGAACACATCCTGTAGCAGTATGTCTCGGAACAGCTTGCTACGTAAAGGGATCCGGCGACCTTATGGAAAAGCTTGAGTCTATTCTCGGCATTGAGAACGGCGGAATCACAGCAGACAAGAAGTTCAGCCTTGATGCAACAAGATGCATCGGTGCTTGCGGTCTTGCTCCCGTTCTTACAGTAGGTGAGGACGTATACGGCAGACTTACAGTAGACGATATTCCCGGTATCATCGCTAAGTATTGATAGATAGGGAATAACCGTATGAAGATCGGAACGATATCAAATCTTCTTTCCGCAGAGGTGCTTTGCGGCGCCGACGAGCTTGATAGCGAGGTTCATTCTGCCTGCGCCAGCGATATGATGAGCGATGTGCTCGCGTTCGTAAAGGACCAGGCTGTGCTTCTCACAGGTCTTGTTAACCCCCAGGTTATCAGAACGGCTGTCATGATGGATATGCGTTGCGTTGTATTTGTGAGAAAGAAGGCCCCCACAGAGGATATGATAGCCCTTGCCGCAGAAGCAGGCATCGTGCTGATGAAATCCAACCTGCGTATGTTTGAGGCCTGCGGAATCCTTTACAGCGAAGGGCTTTGCGGCTCCAAAGAGGGAACTGCCAATGCTTGAGGATGTAGTAAGATTCACCTTCAATGTAGACGGGGATGATTTCTCATCTGCAGGTGCGGCATCCGTTCAGGTGAAGAAGCATCTGAGGCAAATGGGCTTTTCTCCCGAAATAATCCGTCGCGTAGCTATAGCAATGTACGAGGGCGAGATCAATATGGTCATCCATGCGGATGGCGGAGTTGCCACGGTAGAGGTCACAGACGACAGCATCGTTATGATTCTTGCCGATAAGGGCCCCGGCATACCGGACGTTGAGCTTGCTATGAAGGAGGGCTATTCCACAGCGAAGGATAACATACGTTCACTTGGGTTTGGCGCAGGAATGGGCCTGCCCAATATGAAAAAGTATTCCGATTCCCTGAAAATAGAAACCGAGGTTGGAAAGGGAACCACCATCATAATGACGGTCAATGTCTGATTTCGGTTTGGAGCAGTTATGATAGAGTATAAGCATTCTGTGTCCCTTGACGTGTCTAAGTGTAAAGGGTGCACGCATTGTCTCCAGCGATGCCCCACGGAGGCGATCAGAGTCCGTGACGGAAAGGCGGCGATAAACGCCGATAAATGCATCGACTGCGGAGAGTGTATAAGGGTCTGCCCTTATAATGCGAAAAAGGCTACCCATGACTCACTTGACTGTCTTGAAAAATACAAATATAAGATCGCACTTCCGGCACCCGCGCTGTATGGCCAGTTTGACAATCTCGATGATATAGATTTTGTTATCCAGGGCCTGTATGATATGGGCTTTGACGATGTTTTTGAGGTGGCAAAGGCTGCGGAGTACGTTTCAGGCTATACCAGACAGTATCTGAAGCAGAATGGGCTGAAGAAGCCCGTCATCAGCTCGGCCTGTCCCGTGGTAGTGAGGCTGATAAGGATGCGATTTCCGTTCCTCTGCGATAATATAATGCCCATTCTCCCTCCCGTAGAGGTGGCGGGAATGATGGCAAGAGAAAAGGCCCTGAAGGAGCATCCCGAGCTTTCACCTGAGGATATAGGCTGCATATTCATATCGCCCTGTCCTGCCAAGGTAAGCTACGTGAAGAACAGCTTTTCGGGACATAAGAGCAATATTGACGTGGTGGTGTCTGTGTCTGATGTGTATTTCAGACTGATCGATACCATGAAAAAGTCAAAGGAGCCCTCGGCTTCAACCGAGGCAGGAAACGTTGGAGTAAGCTGGGCAATATCCGGCGGTGAGTGCACTGCAGTATTCAATGAGAAATACCTGGCTGCAGACGGCATCGAGAATGTTATAAGAGTTCTCGATCAGATCGAAAACTCCGATTTCCCGTTTCTGGAGTTTGTTGAGCTCAATGCTTGCAACGGCGGCTGCGTAGGCGGCGTAATGACCGTTGCAAACCCCTATATAGCAAGAGCAAGGATCCAGTCATTGAGAAGATATCTTCCCGTATCACCGAACCTTCATCCCGAGGGCGACACAGTTCCTCCGGAGATGATGCTTCCCGGCTTTGAGTATATCCCGACAGCGCCCCTCTCTGAGGACAGAAAGGAAGCCAGAAGGATGATGTCCGAAATCCAGGAGATCAGAAAGGATCTACCCGATCTTGATTGCGGATCCTGCGGAGCTCCGAGCTGTGCAGCCTTTGCAGAGGATATAGTAAGAGGTGACATCTGCGCAGATGAGTGCGTGGTATTCATGAGAAAGGTTTTTCATGATTACCTTTCCGCTCATCCCTATGAAAGAGTCGGCTCTGAACAAGAAAAAAACGAGAGCGAGGAAAACTAGGATGAGAGATCTTGAAGCCCTTGCAAATGAAATAGGCCTCAAGGCAGTATGCGGCAGCCTCGATAAAGAGATCTGCGGCTGCTATGCGGGAGACTTGCTCAGCTGGGTGATGAGCCATGCACAGTATGGCGACGTTTGGGTGACTATCATGTCAAACATCAACGTTGTGGCCGTTGCAAGCCTCACCGAGTGCGCCTGCGTCATAATGGCGGAGGGAGTAATGCCCGATAGCGAGGTGCTGAAGGTCGCTGAGGAAAAGGATATCACCGTTTTCTCCGATAATCGCTCTACATACGAGTTGTGCTGTCTTGTGGGACAGTACCTGAAAAATAATGAATAAGTATTATTACGATCTGCATATCCACTCCTGTCTGTCTCCCTGCGGAGACGATGATATGACACCGTCCAATATCGCAGGCATGGCAGTCCTAAAGGGGCTGCAGATCATAGCCCTTACCGACCATAATACCACAGAGAATTGCCCTGCATTCTTTAAAGCCTGCAAAAGGCACGGCCTCATCCCGATACCGGGAATGGAG
>JAFQNM010000254.1 GCA_017395885.1 Clostridia bacterium
CTATGGGCGTTTTTGAAGGAGAGAAATGGGGCGCTATTATGGGAATAGTGGCCGCATTCGTTATACAGTGTCTGGGCTGGCCGGGAAATGCTCCCGAGCTTTTATCCCTTATATATATGCCTGTGGGCTGTATATCGGGACTTTTATCAAAATATTATCTCAGACACACCGTCCCCGTTAACGCAGTTTACGTGCTGGTAGCCTGCTTTGTACGAGCCGTCATAACAGTGATCACCTCTCTTGTGGTGCTGGATGCTTCCTTCGGGGATATCATACTCAAAATAGCAATACCCGAATATTTATCAACTGCTGTCGTTTCTCCCCTGCCCTTTATTACGGTCTGGCTGGCATATAAGAGCTTCCATAAAACAAGAGCAGAAAGAACAGACTCTGAATTGATATAGCTAAAAAATTTATAAGGAGGTACGATAATGAAAAGAAAACGCGAACATTTTTTCCGCTACGTTTGTATCGGAGCCTTTTACGTCGTGGTTTGCCTCATCTTCGTTGCCAGACTTATAAATATCCAGATAGCAGGTCAGGATTATTACCAGGAGTCCTTTAACGACGGTTATTATTACCGCTCCGTGCCCATACAGGCGCAAAGAGGCGAAATATTTGACAGAAACGGAAACCTTCTTGTTTCAAACGAGTATACCTACAGCCTTTACCTTGATGCGGGCAGTCTCACCACAGACAACGATGAAAGAAACGAGTTTATCCTCTACATTCTTGACCTTGCAGAAAAATTTTCCCTTTCCGACGGGTTTGAGATGCCCGAGCAGCCCTTTGAAAAAAAGAACGGCGACTGGCAGCTTGACGAGACCTTTATGGTCACACCCTACGGAAGACGTCTCAGCCGACTGATGCTCGACCTTGGCTTCAAGCAGGACGACGAGGAAAAGGGCGGCTGGGAAAAGACTGATAAAAAAGAAATGCTTGACGTGCTCCTTCTCCGCTACGGAATATGCGACGAGGACGGCAAGTGCAAATACTCCGATGAAGAGGCTGAGCTTCTCTTTGCTGTTCGTCTTGATATGGAGCTTTCATATTTTTCCACCGTCGACCCCTATACCCTCGTACGGGACGTTGATATCAAGTTTATCAGCGCCGTAACCGAGGGAACGGTGCGAGGCATAGGAATAAGCTGCGATGCCATACGTGTTTACAATTATCCCGGATACGCTTCACATATGCTGGGAAGAACGGGTAAGATCATGGCCGAAAAGGCTGAATACTACACAGAAAAGGGCTATAAGCTCAATGCCATAGTAGGCACAAGCGGTGTGGAAGAGGCCTTTGAGGATTATCTCCACGGAGAGGACGGCACCCTCACCATCGTCGAGGACGAGTACGGAAACGTCGTTGATACTTACGTTTCAAAGGAGCCGAAGCCCGGACAGGACGTTTATCTTACCATAGACATAGATCTGCAGATAGCTGCAGAGGATGCGCTTAAAGCAAATATCGAGCTTATCGTAGCCAACGGTGAGGCGGATGACCGCGATCTCTCCGGTGAGGATGCAAACGCAGGCGCTCTTTCAGCCATCGAAAAGGATACGGGCGCAGTTCTTGCCCTCGCCTCCTACCCCACCTATAACCTTGCTACCTTTAACGAGGATTATGCCACCTTGAGAGAGGACGAAAATTCTCCTCTGTTCTTCCGTGCCCTTGAGGGTACCTACGCTCCCGGCTCCACCTTTAAGCCCGGAGTTGCCGTTGCGGCACTTCAGGAGGATATCATTTCCCCCTATACAGAGATCTACACAGAGGGTCAGTATAAATATTACGACGACTTCCAGCCCTCTTGCTGGATACATTCGGAAAGATACGGCTACGGACGTCACGGCTCCATAAACGTTTCCGAGGCTATTCAGGTATCCTGTAACTATTTCTTCTACGATATAGGCAGACAGCTTACCATATCAAGGATCACAAAATACTGTGAAATATACGGTCTCGGCCAGCCAACAGGCATTGAACTGAGAGAGAAAACAGGTATCCTTGCAGGTCCTGCGGAAAGAGAAGCCAGCGGTAACACATGGTACGACGGCGATACCCTTGCCGCTGCCATCGGTCAGTCCGACCATCTTTTTAACCCGCTTCAGATCAGCGTTTACGTTTCTACTCTCCTGAACGGCGGAACAAGATACTCTGCCCACCTTCTCCACGAGGTGAGAGAGTATGACGGTACACTCGTCTACACAAGAGAGCCTGAGGTCATCGACTCGGTTGCCCTTGACGCCGATGCAGTCTCCACCGTAAAATACGCTATGAAGGACGTTACGGAAAACGGCTCCGCTGCACGACTTTTCGTAAACTATCCCATAATCATCGGAGGTAAAACAGGTACGGCTCAGGTCACAAAGACCTCCTCCGACAACGCTCTGTTTACCGCCTTCGCTCCCTTTGATGATCCTCAGATCGTTGCCACCTGTATTATTGAGCACGGTGCAAACGGTACAGACGCCGGCTTTGCCGTAAGAGACCTATTCGACTCCTATTTCGGTCTTGACGAGGAGGAAGAGGATGCCGATGATACCGATGATACTGATGAAAACGAGGATACAACCACAGACACTACCGATGAAGAAGATAACTGATAAAAAAAGAGCTCTCCTTGCGACAGAAAAGCTCAAGGAGCTTTATCCCGACGCACTATGCTCCCTGGAAAGCGGCGGCGACCCTTGGCGACTTCTGGTCATGGCAAGGCTATCGGCCCAATGCACCGACGAGCGGGTAAATATAGTCTGCCGTGACCTTTTCAGAGAGATACCCGATGCTCACACCATGGCAGACGCTCCCATAGAGCAGATAGAATCGCTTATAAAATCCTGCGGCCTTTACCGTTCAAAGGCAAAAAGCTTAAAGGAATCGTCAAGGCTTCTGGTTGAAGAATTTGACGGAAACGTCCCCGATAATATGGAGGATATCCTGTCCCTCCCCGGAGTTGGCAGAAAGATCGCAAACCTCATACTGGGAGA
>JAFQNM010000255.1 GCA_017395885.1 Clostridia bacterium
ATGGGCTGTGAGCCCAAGAGCTTTGATGAGGCTAAGGAGCTTGGCCTTGATTTTGTAGAGTTTGATCTTAATAACCCCGGCTACTGGGGACCTATGATCGATGATATTCTCCCTATGAAGGAGGAGCTGAAGGCTGCAAGTGAGAGAACCGGCATTGAGGTCGGCGCTGTCGGCAGATGGGGAAGTCAGATCATCACAAAGGACGGCGGTCTAGATGAGTTTGAGCTTTCCGAGGTAAAGAAGTCTATCGATCTTGCTCAGTATCTCGGTGCACATCATTACCTTATGTCCTGTAACTACGTTCCTGAGTTGACATATTATCAGAACATCACCTCTGCTATCAATATGTTCAAGGTACTCGTTGAATACGGTAAGGAAAGAGACGTTACTATCTGTGCTGTAAATTGCCAGATGGGACACAATTACATCCGCACTCCCGAGCAGTGGAAGCTGGTACTTGATGAGGTTCCCGGTCTTATGATCAAATATGACCCCTCACACAGCTTTGTACACGGCGGCGAGAAGGGCGCATATATGCAGGAAGGTCTCGATTGGGGTGACCGCTTCGGTTACATCCACGTAAAGGGTGTAATTCAGGCAGGAGACTCTCAGGAGGTTCAGACATGGAAGAACTTCCATCTCATGAGAAAGTACAACCAGCTTGCAAACGCCATCCCTCAGGAAACTGAGGAGGGAAAGAAGTTCAGAGAGCTTCTTAATCAGCTTAACGATGAGATCATCGGTCATGGCTTCGATCACAGAAACTATGATAATCCTCCCGCAGGTCTTGATGCCATCGACTGGAGAGGCTTTATGGCGATCCTTTATAAGTACGGCTTTGACGGTCATCTTTCTATCGAGCCTCATTCTCCTTCATGGACCGGTGAGAAAGGCGACAAGGGCGTTAAGTATACAATCAAATATATGAGAGATCTTATGATCTGATAAAGAAAATGACGGAGCTTTTGCTCCGTCATTTTTCCATATTATCAATAATCATGTCCTGCCACTCTTTTGATAGAGTTACAAATCGTGCATTCCAGCCTGCAACCCTAACCGCAAGGGCAGGGTAGTCCTCGGGAGATTCTTGTGCTTTTCTCAGAATAGATGAATCGGAAACGTCTATCTGCATAAAGAATCCGCCTTGCACACAGAATGCTTTTATAAGGCTTGTAAGAGCCGAAATTCCGTCTTCTCCTTGGACATCATTTGGCATTATACGAATATCAAGAGCCGCACCGTTTGAGATTCTTGAAAGATCGGCCTTGCAGTATGAATTTATGATGGCCGTTGGACCTTTAAAAGCAGTCTGCGGTGTGGGTGCCATATTATTTGCAAGAACGCTTTTGGCCGGTTGGCCGCAGGGAAGTGCAAGTCTGTAATCCCTCCAGCCTATTTGTCTGCCGAAGGTACTTACTCCGGCAGGAAATCTGAAACTATTTGTCTTTTCAAGCTCGTTGCAAATATCTGCAAAATCGGAAAGAATTCTTGAAACAATAATATCGACCTCATCGTTATCATTTCCGTAATATTCCAAAGAGTTTAAAGCATAGTGACGTAGATCTTCGGCATTCTCCCAATTTCGTGAAAGGATATCCACAAATTCTGAGAAAGATACCTTTTTTTCATCAAAAACAAGCTTTTTCAGTGCATAAAGACTGTTAGCAGTGTCTGCAAGACCGCCAAGATGTGGGGAATATACGTAATAGTCAGTTCCACCGTCAGTATATGAAATGCCTTTTTTTATGCAGCTGTCTTCAAAGAGAGAAATAACCGTGCAGGGAACACTGTCATTCCATTCGTAAGATAGTTTTCCTTTGTTTTTAAGCTTGTTTTCACAGTTTTTATAAATACCTGATACTTCGATTCTGAGATCGGAAATATATCCCCCATAAAGCTCCTCAAAGGAAGAAAATTCAATATCCTCGGAATAGTTATTTAAAGTTTTTTTCTGTAATAGTGCAAGGGAATCAAAAGGGTGGTAAGTAAAATATGTTTTTCC
>JAFQNM010000256.1 GCA_017395885.1 Clostridia bacterium
CATTTTCTTCGTAAAAAGGATTGACGAGGATGGCTTGAGTGAAATCCCCCGAAAATTGTATATCATATTCTGAAAATGCACTTTTAAGGAATATGAGTTTATTGTCTGTCATCCAAATCACCTCTTTAAAGTAATTATATCACGATATTCAAAGCTTTTCAATGATATATCGCTGACGCGATATGATATACGGCTAACGCCGTATGATATATTTGCTCCGCAAATATGATATAATATCCGTTCCTTCATACGCGAAGCGTATATCATCTGCGAAGCAGATATCATACCCGCAGGGTATCTCACCCGTTCCAAAAGGAACGGATATCATTGTAAAAAACCTCTTTTGTCTGGTAGACAAAAGAGGTTTTTTACATGGCCCGCCCGATAGGATTTGAACCCACGACACCCGGAATCGGAATCCGGTGCTCTATCCAGCTGAGCTACGAGCGGCTATTTCTTTGTAAGTATACCACATTTGCGCCTTTTTGTAAACATCACCGTAATATTTTTATAATTTATTTGAAATTTCTCCGTATGTATGGTATACTGAAATGTAAACTAAGTATCACGAAAGGGGTATCGGCCTTGAACAATATTATTGAAAGCCTTTCTGCCTCCGATACCGAGGCGGCAGGCGCCGCCCTCGCTACTCATCTCTCGAGCATCGCTCCCAACGAGCTCTTCTTCGTTTGCCTCACAGGTGACCTGGGAGCCGGCAAAACTGCCTTCGTTCGTGGCTTTGCCTCCGTTCTTTCCCCCGGCAGCCGAGTTAAAAGCCCCACCTACACAGTTGTTAACGAATACAGAAAGGGCCCCACTCCCCTCTTTCATTTCGACCTCTACAGGCTTGAGGACTCGGAGGACGGTCTGGACTCTATCGGCTTTGAGCACTATACTCAGAGCGGCCACTGCATTCTCGAGTGGAGCGAATTTCTCCCCTCCAGACCTGAGGGCGCCGTTGAGGTAAGAATCACCAAGAGAGGCGAAAGCTCACGTCTCATTGAAATAAACTATTGAGGTTACTATGCTTATACTTGCTTTAGATTCTACCGCTACCGTGGCCTCCGTTGCTCTCGTGAGAAACGGAAGCATACTTGCAGAATATTCGGTCAACGCCGGCAACACCCACAGCGTTACCCTGCTGCCTATGATAGAGCATATGCTGAAAACAACAGGCACAGACCTTTCCGAGGTTGATATCTTTGCCGCCTCCGTCGGCCCCGGCTCCTTTACCGGTGTCCGCATCGGCACTGCCACGGTCAAGGGCCTTGCTCATTCATCGGGAAAGCCCTGCATCGGCGTTTCCACCCTTGAGGCTCTGGCCCACAATCTTCACGGCTTTGGCGGCATTATCTGCCCCTGCATGAACGCAAGAAGAGGGCAGGTCTACACGGCTCTCTTTGAGGATACAGACGACGGCATCAGGCGGCTTATCCCCGATTCAGCTATGTCCGTTGAGGAGCTTCGGGCTCTTATTTCCGATTTTGAGGGTACCGTTCGCTTCACGGGTGACGGATACTTCCTCGTTTCTCACCTTTCCGAGTACAAAACTCCCGAAAGGCTCACCCTTCAGAGCGCCTCCTCGGTGGCCGCTGTTGCCGAAAAGCTCTACAGCAGCACAGAGGATAGGTCTGTCTTTACCTCCGCCGCCCTAAACCCCACATATCTCCGAAAGCCTCAGGCCGAAAGAGAGCGTGAGGAAAGGCTTCGTGCCAAGGAAAGCTGACTGCTCTGACCATTTTGTACTTTTTACGCTTTTTAGGAAAGCCAAAATAATACGAGGTATTTATTATGAAAAAAATTGCTATCGCCTGCGACCACGGCGGATACGAACTGAAGAAGGACATTATCAAGCATCTGACAGCACGCGGCTTTGAGGTTTGCGATTTCGGCTGCGACAGCACCCAGAGCGTTGACTACCCCGACTATGCTCTCCCCGCATCTCAGGCAGTTGCAAAGGGCGAGTGCGATCTGGGAATCCTCATTTGCGGAACAGGCATCGGTATGAGCCTTTGCGCAAACAAGGTAAAGGGCATCAGAGCGGCCTGCTGCTCCGATACCTTCTCTGCAAGAATGACAAGAATGCACAACGACTCCAACATTCTCTGCTTCGGTGCCAGAGTTGTCGGCCTCGGTCTTGCCACCGATATGGTAGACCTGTTTTTGGATACTCCCTTTGAGGGCGCACGCCACAACGCCCGCATCGAAAAGATGATGGCTATTGAAAATCTCTGATATGGATCTCTTTGAAAAGCAGCTTTCCTCTGAATATTTTTACAGGGGAAGAATTATCAATATGCGCCGCGACAAAATTCTCCTTCCCGATGGAAACGAGGCATTTCGCGAGGTGGTTGAGCACCCCGGCGGAGTTTGCGTTGCGGCTCTGACCGACGAGGGCGAGATCCTTATGGTGCGCCAGTTCCGCTATCCCTACGGAGAGGTGGTGTTGGAGGTGCCCGCAGGCAAAAGAGAGACAGGAGAATCTGACCCTCTTATAGGTGCAAAGCGAGAGCTTCTTGAGGAAACGGGTGCCACAGCAGAGCGCTATTTCGATCTGGGAAGGCTTTATCCCACCCCCGGATATACAGACGAGGTCATTTATATGTACGGTGCCACAGGGCTTACCTTCGGCGAGGCCTCTCCCGACGAGGATGAGTTTCTCACCGCAGAGCGCATCCCTCTTGAACGTGCCGTTGAAATGGTTATGGAGGGCTCTGTTCCCGATGCAAAAACTCAGGCCTGCATTCTCAAGCTTCATTATATGATGACCCACAATGAAATTTAGCAACGAAAAAGGACTTGCCGTATGGCAAGTCCTTTCAGCTTGCCGATAAATCTATCGGCAAGCTGCCTCAGGCTGTCGAGAAGGATGCAGATTTCGTCATTTCAAGTCCGTCGGAGGGGTTCCCCGAAAGTGAGCTTGCGATCTTTTGGGGGTTCCTGTAAGCGTACAAAGGTACGGAAGGACTTTCAAGGCCGAAAAGCTTGAAATCCCCTGAAAATCAGGAGATTTCTTTAATATGACTTTGATTATTCGTTATTTTGCTTTTTACAGTTAAAGCCACGATCCGGATGTCTTTGTTTTAATATATTTGCGGTCTGCGCCTTTTCCTTCACATCAATATGAGTATGCAAACGATAAGCCACACCACGGGAATGATTCCGCCAACGATAAACTGCATAACGGTGTGCCGCTTCATATAAACGGAGCTCACAAGTGCAGCTGCTGTAAGAGGGATTCCAACCGCCAGCAAAGCAGGCCCGACAAAGTATGCAAGGGCCGCCAAGGGTCCCACAAGACCGCAGGAGTGACCGCTTGCCTTGAACCGAAACAGCTTGTTTACGGCAAGAAGCGTTGCTCCCGACAGAAGGTATGTCAGAAACATCGTGAGAATGGGCCTGCCTGCTGAAAAGATTATGGCATATACAACGCTCAGAACGTATCCGAGGTTGCACATTACAAACGCCAGAGCCCGTTGACCTTCTCGGCCTCTGTGTTTGAAGGGCGGGATTATAAGCTGCAGGGGATACGCCGCTATGGGAAGCAGAGCAATGAAGCATACTGCAGCAACGTACTCCCATATACTTGAATAAAAGTCATCTACTGTGAGAAACAGAGAGAAAGCAGCAAGTGCCATTAGCGGAGGAACCGTTATTACTCTGATTATTTTCGCAATACACCACTTTGCACCCTTTTTGGGTGCTTTTGTTTCTTTATCTTCCAACTGAACTGTTCCTTTCAAAGCAACTGCCTGTATCAAGCAATATTCAGGTCTTCCCTGTGCTTATACCCTAACATAGTTTTGCCGAAAAGTCACCCTACTTAGTCAAACGGCCGGTAGAAAGGCCAAAAACGCTTCGGTAGAATCGAAAAAATGCACTCTACTGTGAGTGGAGTTCCCTTCAAAATCAAGGGTTTTCAGGCTTTTTTCTTGACAGGCGCCGCATTGGTATGTTAAAATCATCTTTGAACAACAGCTTTAAGAATCGACGACGGAAAGGACGTGAGAATTTGACCGAGCTTAAGAAAATCGTTGCAAAAAACATTTCAGAGCTGAGAAAAGGTGCAGGCATGACCCAGCTTGAGCTTGCCGAGCGGCTCAATTATTCCGATAAGGCAGTTTCCAAATGGGAGTCCGGCGCCTCTATTCCCGACGTTGGCGTTCTTTTGGAAATATCAAGGCTGTTCGGCGTTACGGTGGACCATCTCCTCTCTGAGGATCACACGGCTGCCGAAAAGCTCCCCCATAAGAGCACAGGCTACAGCAGAAGCCACGTTGTTATCACCCTTCTCTCCGTTGCACTGGTATGGCTCATCGCCACGGTCTCCTTCGTTGTGCTGAATCTCTCCGGAATAAACGTGGGCACCTGGCTCCTTTTCATTTATTCGGTTCCGCTGAGCTCTGTGGTGCTCATTATTTTCAACTCTATCTGGGGAAGGCGCCGACACAACTATCTCTATATCTCAATTCTTATGTGGTCGCTCCTTTGCGCCGTTTATCTCTCCCTTCTTGCATATAACTACTGGCTCATCTTCGTTATCGGTATCCCCGGCCAGACCATCATCTGCCTCTGGGCAGGTATGAAAAAAACTAAATAAAAAAGCTCACCTTTAGCAGGTTGGTCTTATCCCTAAGACCGACCTATAAGGAACAAAAATACTCCGTTGTTTTACAACGGAGTATTTTTGTTTGCGTCAGCAATATTTCATATTTCCACAGGAAATATATCGTTCTTGTTTTATTCGGGAATAATAAGGCCGTAGTCTCCTGCTCTTCTCTTATAAACCACGCAAGTCTCCTCTGTTTCAACGTCCTTGAAAACAAAGAATTCGTGACCAAGCTGATTCATCTGGAGTATGGCCTCCTCAGGAGTCATAGGCTTTACCTTGAAGGTCTTTGTTCTGATCTCAAACTCCTCCTCCTCAGGCTCGGAGACCTCGTATTCGGGAATGCGGATGCTGTCTCTCAGCTTCTTTGTGAGACGGGTCTTGTTCTTTCTCATCTGACGCTCGATATTATACATACAGCAGTCCAGAGCATTCATAAACGTGGAGTTCTCTTCCTCGCTGCGGAAGAGGAACACACCCTGCTGAATCGTCACCTCAACGCGCTCCATATCTCTTACCCTTGACAGCTTTACAGTTGCAGCAGGGTCATCCCCGGGGAAGAACTTTTCAAATTTTGCAATCTTCTTCTCGATATGCTCGCGGAGCTTTTCGTCTACGTTGAACTTCCTTGCGTTAATGGTGATCTTCATAATGTGCCCTTCTTTCATGGTGGATTTACAAAGAGCTTTCCCCTTTGCATTTTCATTATAACACAGCTTATTCCGCTTGTCTATACGTTTTTGTAAAAAATGTATAAATTATTGCTTATTTCTCGTCTTAATTTGTAGATTTGTTCTCACCCTGCCCTCTGTTGACATTTTTCATAAACAGAGTTATCATATTTATATAAAGAGAACCTTTTCACGGAGGTACTATGAAATTACCGATAGAAGCGATACGGCTTCTGACCCATCTTGAAAAGCATGGCATTTCTGCCTTTGTTGTTGGCGGAGCCGTTCGTGATATTATAATGGGCAAGGAGCCAAATGACTACGATATTGCGGCAGAATGTCTGCCCGAGGACCTTTGCCACGCCTTTGAGGGCTTTGAAAGCTACACCACCGGCCTTCGCTTCGGTACCCTCAACGTCCTGTGGGAGGGCCGCTTCACTGAGATCACCTGCTGCAGGCGGGAGGGCTCCTACTCCGATCTTCGCCGCCCGGACAGCGTTGAGTTTTGCAAAAGCATCACGGAGGATCTGGCACGCAGAGATTTCACCGTCAACGCCATGGCTATGGACAAAAGCGGCACCGTTACAGACCCCTTCGGCGGCAGAGATGACATTGAAAAGAAGATCATTCGCTGTGTGGGAGATGCAACGGCAAGATTTCGTGAGGATGCTCTGCGCATTATCCGTGCCCTCAGGTTTGCTTCTACTCTCGGATTTGAAATAGAGGAGAGCACTGCTCTCGCCATCGGCCAATGCCGCCCTCTTCTCTCCTGTGTTGCGGGAGAGCGTATCTTCACCGAGCTCTCTAAGCTCCTTCTGGGTGACAGCGCCCTTAACGTGCTGCTGAAATACAAGGATGAGATCTGCACCGTTATCCCCGAGCTTTCTCCCTGCGTTGGCTTCGATCAGCACAACTCTTACCATATTTACACGGTCTATGACCACATAGCTCACGCAGTTGACTGCTGCCCGAAGGACCTTCACATCCGCCTTGCCATGCTCCTTCACGACATCGGCAAGCCGCCTCTGTTTTTCATAGGCGAGGACGGCAGAGGCCACTTCTGGGGTCATCCCGAGCTTTCTGAGGAGATGGCCGAGGGGGTGCTGAAAAGGCTCAGAGTAGACTCAGAGCTGCTCCGCCACGTATGCTTTCTAATAAAGCACCACGACGTTCGCCCCGCTCCCACAAGGAAAAGTCTTGGTAAATATCTTCTCAAGGTAGGCTTTAAGGGAGCAAGAGAGCTTCTCCACGTGAGGAAAGCGGATATTCTTTCTCAGGCTCCTCAGTATTTCTATCAGCTTGATGATCTGGAGGAAAGCGCCCGTATTATCGACCGGCTGGAGAGCGAGGGCTTTTGTGTTTCCGTTCACGATCTTTGCGTTAACGGCAAGGATCTTATGGACCTCGGTCTCCCTCAGGGCAAGGCGGTGGGAAAGCTTTTGGACGAGCTTCTCTCTCTCGTTGCCTCTGAGCAGATAAAAAACGAAAGAGATGCACTTCTTGCCGCTGCAAAAAAGCGCATCTCCTCTCGTAGGGACAGCTGATATTCTATTTTATTCCTATGACCGCACCCATTGTCCCTCTGTTTCCTCCCGTTGCACGGTGAGAATGATAAAGGAAAGGCTTGCACTGAGTGCACTCTGAGAGCACATCCACCTCTGCGGCACCTGCCTCCAGCAAAAGCTCACGGTTCATGCCTGCAATATCGGCAAAAAGCTCTCCGTTTCTTTCTTTAATATGTCTGCCTGCAAATTCAGGGCCTCTGAGAGAAACAACCGCATCCCGTCTCTCCTCCCAAACGTTGAAGCAGCAATCGTGGATGCATGGGCCAATGGCGGCCACTACTCTTTCGGCGCCCATTTCAAATAGCATTCCAACAGCCTTCGGTGCTATACCGAGGGCTGTTCCCTTCCAGCCTGCATGAACTGCGCCAACAATAAGGCCTCCGTCTCCCCTTATGCCGCAAAGCAGCACGGGAGCACAGTCTGCCACTCTGATAAGCAATGAGACCCCTCTCCTGTCCGTAACGAATCCGTCACAGGGGTAGGGTACGTCACGTGTGATGCCCTCTCCGCCGTTTTCCTCAGTTACTACTCTTATTTCATCGGAATGGATCTGCGGGCTGCCCACAACGTTCTCAGATACTCCTCCGTAGGAGCACAAAAGACGTATATTTTCTCTGACCGTGTCGTCACTGTCGCCTCTGTAAAACCCTGTGTTCATAGACCTTGTATGGTCAAGGGTGCTGACTCCCCCCTCACGGGTGGAAAAGGCATGGCCCACCCCCAAATTCTCCAGCAGGCTGCTCTGCCACACGGGTCTGTTATATACGAACATACGCTCCTCCTCTGAAAAAAACGACTGCCGTAAAGCAGCCGTTTTTAGTATATGCAGAAATTACTTAATGATCTCGCCGTAGCACTGGCCGAACGCACAAGCAGCGTTAGCCTCGTCTGTATCGATATGCATAGCGCCTGCAAAGTTGGGGTTAACGCGAACAACAACGTCACCGAAAACGGTAGTTCTGTCTGTGCTCTCGATCTTAACGGAAACGATCTCCTTATCGGCAACGCCTGCTGCTGCAGCCTCATCGGGAGTGAAGTGGATGTGACGCTTAGCAATGATAACGCCCTCAGCGATCTCAACCTCACCTGCGGGGCCTACGATCTTACAGGGAGCGCTTCCCTTAACGTCGCCGCTTTCACGAACGGGAGCTGCAACGCCCAGTGTTCTCGCATCGGTAAAGGAAACCTCAACCTGTGTTGCGGGGCGGGCAGGTCCGAGGATGATAACGTTTGCAATAGACTTCTTGGGGCCAACGAGAGTTACTCTCTCCTCGCAAGCGAACTGGCCGGGCTGGCTCAGGTCCTTCTTATGAGTGAGGGTTGCACCTGCGCCGAAGAGTGTTTCGATATCGGCAGCAGAAAGATGCACGTGGCGAGCGCTGGTTTCTACAAGAACTTTGTTATTCATTGGTTTATACTTCCTTTCATTCATTTATATATTCAATTATATCACCGCATATACCCAAAATCAACAGTTTTTGCATATTTATTAGGTCAGCGGTACCTCTGTTTGTCATTTGTTCTTCTTTGCACGCTCTCTATAGGCCGTGGGCGAGCAGCCCTTTCTTTTTGAGAAAAAGGCAGAAAAGGCCAAGGGGTCGCTATATCCCACAGAGGCCGCCACCTGAGAAATATTCATATCTCCCGAGCAGAGAAGGATCTTTGCCTGGTCAAGGCAGAACCGGTTCAGATATTCCTTTGGCGAAACACCGTACTCCTCTGTGAACACACGGTACAGATATGACTGGCTGATGTTCAGATGCTCTGCCAGCTCCGCAACGGAGGGACGGCGATGGTAGTTGGTCTCTATAAAATCCTTGGCGCTTCTGGCATAAACCGAGGCCTTGCTCTGCTCTGCTTTTACAGAGCTGTGGTTTTTCAGAATATTCAGGTATAGGAGCAGGCACTCAACGGGGTCTGCCGAGATGGTGCGGTTGCGGCAAACGTTTCTGTACTGCTCCTCAAGAACGTCTACAAAATCATAATTGAATATCTTTGTGGCCGTGTTAAGATCATAATATTTGAGAAAATAATCAGGGTCCGGTGTTTCAAGTATGAACCACAGGTATTTCCACGGGTCTGACTTTGAGGGATGGTACTCCACCGTGTTGCCCGGAAAGAACACAAAGCCCTGCCCGGCGGTGACAGGATTTCCCAGGTAATAGCCCTTTCCCTTTATGCAATAATGGATAACAAATGCGTTTCTGCATATGGGGCCGCTGCGTGTGTGGCGTGGCTCGTGAGCACATCCAACAGACAGCACGTTTATTCTGGGAAGTCTATCTGATGCAAAAATTTCAAAAGACATGATTCCACCTCCTGTGTTGTTATGATTTTAACATATTTGAGAATGATTTTTCAATAGTAAACAGAATATTTTTATGATAAACTTATGGTAGATTCGATAATTGTACCGTTTTTCGGGACTTGCTTTCGAAAATCCGCTAAAAGCCCACACGGGCTCAATCAGAAAGGAGCAATCTCAAATGAAAAAGATCTTATCTGCGATCCTTTGCTTTGTGATGGTTCTGTCCTCTCTCTCCGTGGCGGTTTCTGCCGCTCAGTACAACCCCGAGACCCTTGATGAGGACAACTTCAATATCACCCAGAACATTATGGAGGACGAGACCTACCTCCTCGGTGATGCAGACAGCAACGGCGAGATCAACGCCATTGACTCTCTTACCGTTAAGACTACCCTTTCCGGCACGGCTTCTGTTTTCTGCGACCTGGAGGCTATCGACTTCGATGCAGACGGAAAGCTCAGCCCTACAGACTCCTACTATATGAGAGCCTGCCTTGCAGGTAAGCTCTCTCTGGCAGACCTGGACGGCGACTATCAGCTCTATAACCTTATGATCGGCGGAGTTTCCATCGAAAACTTCTCCATCGTTATCCCCGCTGATGCAGTTTACGATTCTAACCTCTATTTCGCAACAGAGCTTCTCTATGAGTACATAAAGAAGGCAACAGGCGTTTCTCTCACTATTGAGAGAGGAACGGCAAGCGGCTCAAACGCTATCTATCTCTACAACGTCAGCGACAGCAGCGACCTGGGTCAGGAGCTCGGCCACGAGGGCTACAAGATCGAGGTCAAGGACGGAAGCCTCCATATCTACGGCACTCACCGTGGTAATATGTATGCCGCATACGAGATCATTGAGAGATATCTCGGCTACAGCTTCTTTATCAAGGACAACACCTTCAGCTACAAGCAGAGAGTTGTTGATATTGAGGAGGGCCTCTCTGAGACCTTTGTTCCCACCTACAGATTCAGACACACAAAGTCCACCTTCCCCGCAGGCAACCGCGAGGCAACATATCTCCCCCGCAAGCTGAACGGTAGCCAGAGCTATAACTATAAGAACGAAAAGAGAAGCCTTGAATACTACGGCGACTTCGTTGGCCCCGTATTCAACAACATACACTCCTATGCCTACTACTGGCAGATGGGCACGGGTACTATGCCCGAGGACGACGGCGTTACCGCGCTTGAGGCTCGCTACTATGCCAAGTATCAGTCCGGTGAGTGGCAGGACGAAACAAAGTGGGAGCCCTGCGCTACCAACGAGGACAAGTATAAGATTCTCTTCTCCGGCTTCCTCGATACTATCAGAATGATCGAGGCAAGAGGCTATCCCATCATATACCAGGACGGCACAAACTGCTACTCCTTCTCTATCAACGATAACTCCAACTGGTGCACCTGCCGTAACTGTGCAAAGGAGACCAGAGCAAAGACCGGTACAGGCCTTTACCTTGAGCTTGCAAACAGAGGCGCCCGCGATATTCAGCAGTATTATCCCGGCCTCAAGGTGTTCACCTGGACTTATACAAGAGAAATGCCTATTGGCGTTCTCCCCGATGAGAACCTTGTTATCGTTCTTGCAGGCTTCAACTGCATCAACCACCACCTTGGCGGTGAGGGTGAGGACGATTGCACCAACACCTCCTTCTTCGGCTTTGATAACAACACCTTCGAGGAGAGAATTCAGGGCTGGAATGAGCTCTGCAAGCAGACCGGCGCAGAGATCTGGTTCTGGTACTATCCCGAATCTCACTACTTCTGGTTTGTTGATATCCCCTGCATCTACACCATCTATCACGATATAAAGTGGCTCAACGAGAACGGCGTTAACGGTATGTTCTACGAGGGTAGCGGCGGCCGAGGATATGCATTTGAGAACCTCAAGGCATATCTTGCAACCCAGGTTATGTACGATCCCTCTATGACTCTTGAGGAATATGAAGAGCTTCTGAAGAGCTATCTCTACGAGTGCTACGGCAGAGGCTGGGAGAATATCTATACCGTTGTTCAGATGTTTGAGGAGGCAGGCGATGCCGTTGGCTTCGAAACTTCTGCAGGCTCCTCCTACTGCTATATCGGTAACTACGACAGAGCATACGACCTTGTTTCTGTTGTTTATCTCAACGATAATTATGAGACCATCAGAAACCTCATTCTCGAAGCTATTGATATGTACGACTCTGAGCTTACCACAAACTCCTCTATGGTAGTTAAGAAGCTCAACGACCTGTTCAACTACTTCGAGATCCTCGGTCTCGGCGCTACCTACCTCGATAACTACGTTAACGGAACAGACGATCAGAGAGCTGAGTATGCAACCAGAGCGGCTGAGTTCCTCAGCTACTATCACACAAACGGTATGACCGTCAGCAGCTATGAGGAGTATAGCGCAAACGTTCCCTCCGAGTTTGACCTCGAGGCAGGCAACCCCGTTTACTACTTCTGCCCCGGCGGCTCAAGAAGAGCACACGTTATCGCTCTCCTTGGCGAAGAACCCGCATAATTTCATGTTTAATAAAAAGCTCTCCCTACGTGCAGTAGGGAGAGCTTTTTATTCGTTCCGAAAGCTTGTAAATTCCGGTTTTTCGGGGAGGAGAGAATAGTCTAGTCGCTTTTTTGAAAAAAAGCTCCGCAAAAAACTTTAAACAGGTTTATATAAAGGGAGCACACTCCCTTTATATAAACCAACAA
>JAFQNM010000257.1 GCA_017395885.1 Clostridia bacterium
AACCCCCGCTCGCCCTCCGCAGAGGGCGAAATCTCTTTTTGTCACTTAATTCTGTGCGGATTCCTTTGACGTTTGCACAGCTTCAAACTCCCCGATAAATCGGAATATGAAGTACAGGTTATATTAAATTTCTTTCAATACTTTTTTTGTCTTGCGTAGCCGCAGCGGCGGCAAAGGTGCTCGCTGACCGATCTCTGCTCCAGAGAGTTCTTCAGCTTTACGGCTCTTTCGGAGGCGAGGATATTCTCAAGCTTTTCCTCAAAAATATTCCCCAGAGGAATTGCTCCATCTGCATCAAGGCAGCAGGGAACCACTGTTCCGTCTGAGAGGACGCCTATCTGGTCTCTCAGGCCGTAGCAGGTATGGTCGCTGCCCATTTCCTCCCTATCCGCATCCGGCCAATCAAACCTCTCTCCCCATTCGAGAAAGACCTTATCTGCCAGCTTATACCCTGAATACAGCTCTCTCCACTCCTCGGGAAAGGCTCTGTGCATTGCACAAAGTATCTCCTTGTTTTTCTCTTCCTCTCCGCCGATATTCCAGAGCCTCATAACGACAATGATCCCCTGCTTTGCTGCCCTTTTACAAAAATCAAAGCACTCTGAAAGATAGCTTTCAAGGGAGATCCCCATTTCGTTTGCCTCATATGCATGAAGAGATATGCTGACCTTATGGAGAGACGGTGCCGAAAGCAGCTCCCTCTCCCTCCTTTTCAGCAGAGTTCCGTTCGTTGTGAGTATGACCCGAAAGCCAAGCTCCCCCGCTATTTCAAAAAAGCGTCCGATATTCGGATGGAGCAGGGGCTCTCCCATCAGATGAAAATACAGATAATCGGCAAAGCCCTGCACGCCGCCTGCCGCCAGGGCAAACTCCTCCTCTGACATAAATCTGTGTGCTCTGGCAGTGCCGTGGCAAAAGCTGCAATTAAGATTGCACACGTTTGTTATTTCAATAAACGCCTTGAATGCTCTTTTGGCCATTGCCCTCTCCTTTTTCTCAGAAAACGATGGAGACCGTAGTTCCCTCGCCCTCTGTGCTCTCAAGCCTTACCGTTGCATTATGGACGGCGGCACCATGCTTTACTATGGAAAGACCGAGGCCCGTTCCGCCGATGCTTCGCGAATGACTTTTATCAACTCTGTAAAATCTCTCAAATATCCGCTCCTGATGCTCCTTGGGAATGCCGATGCCCGTATCTGCAACGGTGACAGTAGGGTGACCCTCAATGCTCTCAACGGTAACGGTAACGCTACCGCCCTCTCGGTTATATTTGATGCCGTTATCGCAAAGGTTATATATCATCTCGCCTATTACGGTGCCGATGCCCGTTACAAAAGCGCTTTCTCCCTGCACCGAAAGGGTAACGCCCTGCCTTTGTGCAACGGCAGAAAGACTGGTCCTTACCGTTTTTGCACAGGCCAGAAGGTCTACCTCCTCCGTTTCAAGGCCAACCGCTCCCTCATCAAGCTGGGAAAGCTTTATAATATCGTTCACAAGAGTTATGAGCCTTCCCGTTTCATCATGGATATTCTTTGCAAACTGAGCAGTATCCTCAGGGCGTATAAGGCCGTTCTGCATCATATCAGAAATCCCGTAGATAGACGTTAGAGGCGTTTTCAGCTCATGAGAAACGTTGGAGGTGAACTCACGGCGCAGAGTATCTCTCCGCTCCCTCTCCGTTACGTCAAGGATAAGCAACACGGCGCCGCTCACCTTTTTTTCATCGGAAACAGGGTTTGCAAGTATATTAAGCTCTTTTCCGTTTATGCTGATAACAGGCTCGCAGCTGACCCCGTTAAGCACGCTCTCCACCACTCTTATAAGCTCCGGTGAATCGCAGAACGCAAGAATTCCGCTGCCCACGCCCTTATCATCCACTCCCAGCAGCCTGAGAGCGCTTTTGTTATATGAAAGCACCTCTGCCTTGGAATCTATGAGGATAAGACCCTCAGACATATTGCCGGTTACCGTCAAAAACTCCTCTTGCTGCCGTTTCAGCTCCTTCATCTGCAGCTCGATGAGAGTGTTCTGCCTTGATATGCGGCGCAAAAGAGGCGATATCTCGCTATAGTCTCCCTTTATGACCGGATCGTGAAAATCCAGCTCGTTTATTGGCTTGACTATTTTTTTAGCAATGGAGCTTGAGAGGATGGCAGAAATTATTATAACTGCAAGAAGCGCCGCAAAAAGAGGCATTATCAGCCTGAGAATCAGGGCACCGATGGTCATCTGCTCATCGGAAACTCTCAGAACGGTGCCGTTTGAGAGGCGCTTTGCATAGTAATACGTTTTCTTTG
>JAFQNM010000258.1 GCA_017395885.1 Clostridia bacterium
AGAGCCGTTGCCCTCAAAAATGCTTCCGGCAGCTATTGCCTCGCCTCCCGGCAGGGCGATGATCAGTGCAGTTACCGCAGCTATTGCAAGAGCAATAATACCCCAGAGCTTCAGAGTTGTTCCTTTTATTGAGCATATAAACATATTAATACCGCCTTCCTTTCTTTTGTTTAATACTATGTTTTAGCGGAGAGCTTTAGAACGTGATACTTATAGTTGATAATACAAAAAGAAAAATGAGGAGTGAGATCGTTTCCTCATTCTTTAAAAACGGGATCCCCATTGCCGTTTCGGATACGGAGCACATGGACATTTATCTGCCCTGTGACCGGATCATAGTAACGGAGAGGTATATTCTTGAGGATGTAAAATATCTTGCGGCGATGTACGGAAAAAGTGAGGTGACCCTCTATGATGAGAGCGTCAGCCTTGGCGATTTCGTTTTGCAGATATACAACGAGCATCTTAGAAAGAGATGTGAAGGGGAGGGGCACCGAAGAGTTGAGCTTAAAGGCAGCTCCTTTACGTTTTTCAGAAAAAGCGTATTTCTCACGGGAACTGAGATGCGTATACTCAGAATGCTTCTTTATTATAGAGATTGGGTCAGTGCCGAAAGGATTTCTCTCTACTGCCTGAGAGGCTCAAAGGCTGACGGGGCATCTGTTGCGGTTCACGTTTGTAATATAAACAGAAAAATGAAGGCTGCTACAGGCTTTGAAATGGTTGAGAAGAAGAGATACAGCGGATATAAAATTATGGAATAGAAAAACCGCACCGAATATTCGGTGCGGTTTTTCTCATTTTGTTCTTGAATAGAGCCTGTTCCAATAAATGAATTTTTCCTTATAGATAGTCTTTAACTGTTCCTTTGTAACTCGGTAGGACCAGTTACCCTCTGCGATTCCCGGCTTGTTTATACGGGTATCACGGCCGTAGAGGAGCAGGTCCTGAACGGGGAGCATAAGAAGACCGGCGTGGCTTTGGAACATGGTTCTCAGCATATGGTTATAGCTGTCGTCAAGATGCTCTCCCGAAAAGCCGCAGTAGTCAAAGAGGCGGCGGCGTGTGCCGGGGTCAAGCTCCCAAACGTAGCCAAGCAGGGTATTGTTATCGTGTGTTCCGGTATAAGCAACGCAGTTGTTGATATAGTTGTGGGGCAGGTGAGGATTGTTTGAGGTGTCAAGAAACGCAAACTGTAGAACTCTCATTCCGGGGAATCCGCTTTCCTCAACGAGCTGCTCGACCTCAGGAGTGATATCGCCAAGATCCTCAGCAATTATAAGCTTGCCCTCACATATAGGCTTGATGGCGTTTATAAGGTCCATACCGGGACCCTTGACCCACTTGCCGTTTCTGGCGGTGGTCTCCGTTGCGGGAATGGAGAAGTAAGACTCTATTCCTCTGAAGTGGTCAATACGGACTCCGTCAAAGTTTTCCAGCATAAAGGCCATACGCTCACGCCACCAGGAGAAGCCGTCCTCCTTCATTTTATCCCAGTCGTAGAGGGGATTGCCCCAGAGCTGTCCGTCCTCGGAGAAGTAGTCGGGGGGAACACCTGCAACGCTTGAGGGGTTCTTATCGGGGTCAAGCTGGAACTGGTCGGGAGCGGCCCAAACGTCTGCAGAATCCCATGCAACGTAGATGGGGATATCACCTATAATGCTGATGCCTCTGGAGTTTGCATAGTCCTTTATCTCCTTCCACTGAGAGAAAAAGGCCCACTGGCAGAATCGCCAGAGCTTAAGTGTTTTCTCATCCGGGGTATCAATTGTCCATTCGTTCCAAGGAAGGTCGTTGTTTGCGGCCTTAAGTGCCATATAAAGGCAGAACTCCTCAGTTCTGGGATGAGCCTTCATAAATTCGTCGATGCAGGAAGTATCCTTCATTCTGTCGGCTGCCTTTGCAAGAAGGGGAAGGCGCTCAGCTGCAAGTCTTTCAAACTCACAGGCAAAGGGGGTCCTTTGATATGCGCTCTCCAACTCCTCCTTTGTGATAAGACCTACCTTATGGAGCATGGGAAGGTCTATGAAATAGGGGTTTCCGGAGAAGGCGCTGTAGGATTTGTAGGGAGAGTTTGCCTCATCGGGAAGGCAGAAGGGAAGAGTTTGCCAATAGGAGAAGCCGCAATCTGCGAGAAAATCTACCCATTCTCTTGCGGCCTCGCCGAAGGAGCCCTCTGAATGGTCTCCCCAGAGAGACGAGATGTGAAGAAGCACACCGCTTGCACGTTTCATAAGTCAATTCCTTTGCTTTTTTTAATATATTACTATTATTATAACAAAAACTCAGCCCATAATCAAGTAGAGCTGAGTTTATTGTATTTACTTGTTTTTTTTCATCTGCTCAAGAGCAAGCTTGCCCTCGGGAGTAACGGGATGGATCCATTTTCCCGATGCGAAATACCAGAGGCAGAGAGCAGTTTTTGGTATATCCTCGGAGAGATACATACAAAGAAAAACGATCTCAAAGGGCACGCCTGAAAGGCTTAATATTACCGTCAGAGGGATGGAGATAAACCAAAGCGCCGAAACGTCGCATATCATGCCTGTTTTAGGGTCTCCGCCGGGGCGGAATATGCCGACGATAGTGAGATATGGAACGTTTCTCAGGGGCATATTAAGTGCATATATGAGAATACAGTAAAGTGCGCTGCTCACAGCAACGTCTGTATATTCTCCGCTGTAGGTGAACAGAGATACCAGGGGCGAGCGGAGAAGGATAAGGCCAAGAGAGGTGATAAGGCTGAACAGGGGCATAACAAACAAAAATCTTGTTGCATCCTCACGGGCGCCCCTTATATCTCCTGCACCTATCGATTTTCCGACAATGATGCTGCAGGCATTGCAAAGACCAACGATGAATACGAATGCAAGGTTTTCTACCGTTCTGAGAATGGTAACGCCTGCATAGGCCTCAACGCTGAGGTTGGATAACGTTATGTTAAGAACTGTTGTGCCAAGGGCAAATACTCCCTCATTGAGAACTGCGGGCAGGGTCTTTCTCATAAAGGCAGAGAACTGCTTTCTCGTAAATATAAAGAGCTTTTTCAGTGAGGCAACAACTATGTTTTTCTGAATCAGGCAGGTGGCAAGAAGAGCTGCGGTAGTCACCCAGCAGGAAAGGCTCGTTGCAAGGGCTGCACCGGCGGCACCCATCTCGGGCAGTCCGAGCCTGCCGTATATAAGGCCGTAGTTAAGAACTGCGTTAAGACCTGCATTAAATACGGAAAGCACCATAGGCAGGCGAACTTTTTCTGTTGAACGAAGCACCGTATACAGTGTGAAGTTCAGAGCGTATGCAGGGTATGAGAAGCAGGCATAGCGGATATAAGAGGAACCCGTTTTGATAACGGCCTCGTCCTTATTGAAAATGGATAGTATGGCCTCCGGGAAAAGGGCACCGATAATAAAGAACAGAAGGCCCGTGCCTATCGCAAGCATAAGAGCCATGCCCTCTGTTCTATGGATGGCTGATCTGTCCCTGCCTCCCCAGTACTGGGAAACGAAAAGGGCAGTTCCCGATGCAAGGCCGAAGATGACGATGTTGAAAAGCCACGTATACTGAGATGCCATTCCAACTGCGGAAAGGGTCTGAGAGCCGAGGCCTGCTACCATAAAGGTATCTATTAGTGAGAATGAGGCGGCCATCAGATTCTGGAGAGCTATGGGAAGGGCAAGGGGGATAGCTGTTTTCCAGAACGGCTTGTGGAAATAAAGTGATCTTATATTCATATTTTCCTCGCAACAAAAAATCTCCTCCTTGCGGAAGAGATTTTGTTTGTTCAAATTACTGAACCTGCTCCTTAACCTTAGCAGCCTTACCTACTCTGTCGCGGAGGTAGTAGAGCTTGGAACGTCTAACCTTACCGAGACGAACGATCTCAACCTTAGCTACATGGGGAGAATGGAGGGGGAAGGTCTTCTCAACGCCGCAACCGTAAGCAACTCTGCGGACAGTGAATGTCTCAGAAATGCCGCCGCCGTGACGAGCGATTACTGTACCTTCGAAAATCTGGATTCTCTCTCTGGAACCCTCACGGATAAGATTGTGGACCTTGATTGTGTCGCCCACATTGAACTGAGGAGCATCAGCTCTCAGCTGCTCGCTTGCAAAAGCCTGAAGTTTTGTCATTTTGACTTCTCCTTTTTCTTTTGGTTCCGAAACGTTCATACTGAGCTGCATTGGACCGTTCGGGCGGACTTTGCCGCATACGAATGGAATTATAGCACATCTTTTTACCGATTGCAATAGTTTTTTTAGCTTTTTTTAAATAAATTTTCGAATAAATCCATTGAAAGAAAAGTTTTACTGTGGTAAGATGATTATAGCATTTTTTGTTTCTGTTTTCAACAGAAAAGAAGGAGTATTTATGGCAATTCCCGTTCCGGAAAAAAGAGTGGCCGAGTTTGAAAAAATGGGTCTCGGTCTTTTTATCCACTTTGGTATGTATTCCCAGCTTGGCTGCGGCGAGTGGATAATGAATATTGCAAATATGTCCAAGGAGGAGTATGCTCCTCTGAAGGATACCTTCACGGCCAAGGATTTTGATGCGAAAAAGATCGTTGAGATCGCAAAGGCTGCAGGTATGAAGTATATAAACATTACAACGAAGCATCACGACGGCTTCTGCCTCTACGATTCAAAGGATCTCAATAACGGCTATGATACCGTTCACACCGCCTGCGGACGAGACCTTATCCGCGAGCTGGTGGATGCCTGTAACGAGGGAGGCCTTCTTCCTATCTTCTACCACGCAACTCTTGACTGGAACCAGGATTCCTTCAAGGATGATTTCCCCAAGTTTCTCAAGTATCTGAACGACAGCGTTGAGCTGCTTTGCACTCAGTACGGAAAGATCGGCGGCCTCTGGTTTGACGGTAACTGGTCCCGTCCTCTCACAGATTGGGATGAGGATACCCTTTATGCCATCATCAGAAAGCACCAGCCTGATGCTCTCATTATTAATAATACCGGTCTTGATGCCCGCGGCTGTGCCGGTCACCCTGAGATCGACAGCGTGACCTTTGAGCAGGGCAGACCTACTCCCATGAACCGTGAGGGAGCTCCCAAGTATCTTGCGGCTGAAATGTGCCAGACAATGAACGATCACTGGGGCTACGGCAAGGCAGATTTCCACTATAAGAGCCTTCCTGAACTTATTGAAACGCTTTGTGCGTGCCGTAAGGTAGGCGCAAACTTCCTTCTCAACGTAGGTCCCGACGGAGACGGCAATATTATTCCTATGCAGGAGGTAATGCTCAGAGCTCTCGGCGATTGGGTAAGAACCTGCGGCCAGTCTCTTTACGAGGGTAAGCCCTCTGAGATCAAGGGTGAATTCAAGAACTTTGCTCTTGAGGACGGAGAGCGTGCTTATCTCTATATCCACGACCTTGCCATTCTCGGTAACGCACACGTTACCGTTGAGGGCGGCGGCGTAGGCTTCAAGCACTTTAAAAACGTCAAGAGAAGGGTAAAGAGCGTTTGCTGGAGCGATAACGGTGAGGCTATAGATTTTGTGCAGCACGGTGACCATCTTTGGGTAAACGCTACCGGCTTCCCTTACGGATGCCAGTACGTTGTCCGCGTTATGAACGTTGAGTTTGAGGACTGATCTGAATTAAAAAACCACCGGGTATCCGGTGGTTTTTTCAGCTTGTCGATAAAGTTATCGACAAGCTGCCTCAGGCTGTCGAGAAGGATGCAGATTTCGTCATTTCAAGTCCGTAG
>JAFQNM010000259.1 GCA_017395885.1 Clostridia bacterium
GGAGCTTTTGAAATATCCGTCGGAAAAGCCGCTTCGGCTGAAGATGCGCTCAAGCTCATCTATTTCTTCAGCCGTGGCGTTTCTGCCTTCATCCAGTAGGCGACGGTAGATCTTAACCGTTTTATAAACGTACTCAGCAGGCTTTTGTCTGCCTTCGATCTTTAGGGAAGCCACGTTGAAATCGATCATATCGGTGATATGGGAGGCAAGACACATATCCTTTAAGCTTATGGGGTAGTTCTTTCCTTTGTCACCGGGTGTTGTGTACGGCTGACGGCAGGGCTGAGCGCATTCTCCGCGATTTCCGCTTCTGCCGCCCATAACTGCACTCATAAGGCATTGACCGGAGAAGGACACGCAGTATGCACCGTGTATAAACATCTCGATCTCAATGGGAGAGTCCTTGCAAAGGGACAGAAGCCCATCTCTTGTTATCTCTCTGTGGCAGACCATACGTGTAAAGCCTGCTTCCATAAGGGCCTTTGCGTCCTCTGCGTTATGGCCGGAGAGCTGAGTGCTTGCGTGTATCTCAAGCTCGGGAATGTGTTTTTTTATAAGACGTGCGATACCCGTATCTGCAACTATAAGAGCATCGGCGCCTGCCTCGTAAAGGGAGGCGGAAAGACGCAGTGCATCGGAAAGCTCGATGTCAAAGAGACGGGTATTGAGGGTGATATATGATTTTATGCCGTATGCTTTTGTCAGGGAGATAGACCTTGCAAGGTCGTCCCCTGAAAAATTATCGGCTCTCATTCTTGCATTAAACCTGTCCGAGCCGAAATAAACGGCATCGGCACCGCCTTCGATGGCGGCCTCAAGGGCGGACATTGATCCGCAGGGAGCCAAAAGCTCAGGCTTTTTCATATATTCCCCTCCCTTCCTTAAAAGTGAATAGTGAATAGTGAAATGTGAATAGTGAAGGTCGATCTCCGCTACAGCGGAGATCTTCATTTGATCTTTTCTCTTTATGTTTTATCTTGGAGAGATCAGTTTCCTCTCAGCAGGCTTTCGATCTGGCGAAGCTTGTTGGCGCGGTCAGGCTTTTCCTCGACGATCTCTTCCTGTACAGCCTCTTCCTTTTCCTCGAAAAGCTCGGCGATATCGTGAGCGGCCTCAGCTGTTGCCTCTTCAGGCTCAACGGCAGCAGGGTCCTCGATGGAAAGCTGCTCCTCGGCAATGATCTCCTCAGCAGTTTCGGAAACCTTTCCAAGCATGGAATTCTTCAGCTTGATGTTTTCCTCTCTCATACGGCGAAGGTTTGCATCGTAAAGAGCGATCTGCGCCTCAAGATTACGAACTCTCTTTTCTGCCTTAGCTCTTGCAGAGCTGTGCTCAAGGGCAACAAGGATGGCCGCATCGATCTTTGAGTAGTTTCTTGACTGCTTTGTGATGGTGGTGATCTCGTTGTCCAGCTGGCTCACCAGACGCATAACGATATCCTCACGCTCGTCGGAAATGATCTTCATGTCGATGTCGGCGATCTTAACTTCAAACTTTTTCTTTTCCATTTTTTATCTCCTGTAAATTTAGTATTGAAAATCGGTCAAACAGTGGTATAATGGGTTTAAAACAAATCCAATCATATAACTATTCATACTATTATAATATATTACAGAGTAAATTTAAATACAATTTGATAAATTTTTTTAAAAAATCAGAGATTTTGAGGTCGTTATGGAAAAAAACATCCATTGTCACAGGATAGCGGTAAAGATAGGCTCCTCCTCCCTTACTCACGAGGGCACGGGAAGGCTTAATCTGCGCCGTATGGAAATGCTTGTGCGTACAATTTCAGATATCAGAAATTCGGGCAGAGAGGTAGTGCTTATCTCCTCCGGAGCCATTGCCGCAGGAGCGGCAAAGCTCGGTATATCCCATAGGGATAAAACGCTTTCACAGAAGCAGGCGCTTGCCGCTGTGGGACAGCCTGAGCTTATGAGCGTTTACGAGCGTCTTTTTGCCGCATACGGCTATAACGTAGGTCAGATTCTTATGACGAAGGATATTGTGGACGACCCACACCGCCTTGAAATGGTAAAAAACACTTTTTCAA
>JAFQNM010000260.1 GCA_017395885.1 Clostridia bacterium
ACCTCCTTGTTATTTTAGTTGTGTGGTCGGCAAACCACTTCTATTTTAACAAGGTGTTTTTTTCTTGTCTACTTTTCCCCTCGCTGGAAGCTGTTTTTTCCACCTGCATAGCAGGTGGTTTTCTGCGGTGAGCAATAAAAAGCCTTGAAAAGCGTTTGCTTTTCAAGGCTTCAGCTTGTCGATAACCTAATCGACAAGCTGAGAGCTGCTGCACAGTTATGCAGCAGCTCTCATGTTCAAAGCTTCTGTTGCTTTTTCCATATACCCATTACAAGCTTATGGGGCAAAAGCTTGACTGCAAGTACCTGCGCCTTGGACTTAAAGCCCGGACTGCAAATATCCTTTTTCTTCTATTTCATTGCTCGCCACGTGGTCTCCACTATATACTCAGGAGCATACATTGCCACGTATTTTTTGACTACTGCCTGTTTTTCTGAGTTAACTGCCCTATCAAAAAAGTTTGTCCTGGTCCAGAACGGGCAGACAGCCAGCACTCTGATGCCACGCTTATCCACCTCGCGCCCAAGCGCTCTGGAAAAGCTGAGCACGTATGCCTTTGAGGCTCCGTAAACTCCTATATACGGTATAGGCTGGAAAGCTGCAACCGATGCAATGTTTATGATCTCGCTCCCCTCACCCATATAGGGCAGCGACAGATAGGTAAGTGCCGTAAGTGCACGGCAATTCAGGTCTATCATACCTATATTTTCTTCATAAGAAAGCTTTTCAAACGCATCAAACTTTCCGTAGCCGGCACAGTTTATAAGCAACGCAACACGGGGATTCTCTGCCTCGAGATATGCCTTGTATTCGCCCATGGCTCTATCCTCAGAAAGATCCAAAGAAAGCACCCTCAGTGGATATGGTATTTCAGAGCGCAGGCTTTCAAGCTTGGCCTCGCTTCTTGCAATTACCCATACCTCATCATACTCTCCGTGGCAGGAAAGAGTTTTTGCAAAGCATCTTCCTATTCCGCCGGACGCTCCGGTCACAACAGCAATTTTCTTCATTACCTACTCCAAAATCAGTTTTATCTATGATACCACGTTTCTAAATGAATTACAATACGTTAAAACAAAACCCAGGCAATACTCTCAAATTGCTTTGATATATACAAATTCCCTCTTTTATTTTTCTTCGTATGAGGATATCCATTCCATTACGGTATCGGCGATCTCTTTAGCAAAGCTCTCTCTCCACACATTTGAATTAAGCCTTGCACAATCTTCTGCATTTGTAGAATATCCCATCTCCAGCAGAAGCGACGGATGTGACCCTATTTTTGTTACTATAAACGCTTTCTCCGTTTCATCCTCAAATATCACAGCCTCATTATCAAGCCTTTCTGCCAGAGCCGAGCAAAGCTCTCCCAGTGCGTTTGCATACGGATTTCCGCTATGGTAATCGATCTCGTATCTGCTTATTTCAGGATGATTCTCTATGCTGTTCACATGAAGAGACAAAAACAGGTCTATCCCCTCCTCCTCTGCTATAGAGGCAGCATATATCGCTCTCTCATATGCTGAGAATATATCGTTCTCTATAATACTTTCTTCTTCATATTCTACACCTGCCGAATTTGCGGCTCTCTTTATCTCCTCGGCAGAGGGATGAGTGATGCCGTCGTGAGTGAGGATAACGCAGGCTCCCATCTTCTCCAGCTCCTGCTTTACGAGAAGGGTTATTGCCATTGTTACCTGAGCCTCGGTACCCTCCATCATATCAGAGTCGCAGCCTATATCACGAAAGCCGTGGCCTGCATCAAGGCACACTACCTTTTTCCCGTCCGGTGTTGGATACGCTATTGTATCCTCTTCATTTTCTGCAACTGTAGAATTATCTTCCGTGTTCTGCTCTGCCCCCTCTGCTCCGCTACAGGAGGCAAGGGTCATACAAGCAATTAAGGCAACTGCCAAAAGTTTGACGATCCTATTCATTTTCAAGCTCCAGTTCTATGCATGCGGCAGTTTTATTAAACGTACCGTACCCGAAATTATTGATAATCAGCTGATAAGCCTCTTTTTTATCTGTTCTGACTGCGAACACAAGGGTAGTTTCAAGGGGCTCTCCCGGATAAAGCTCTGCATGAAGGCGGGCAGAGTTTTTAAACTGCTGTCCTACAAAGCCGAGAAGAGCATTTCCTCTGACCGTTGCGCTGTTAACCATATACATCTGCTTTTCTTCGTTCTTATTCTTGATTATAACATCTACCAGCAAAAATGTATACCCCTCTTTTAATCTTCCGCCGCTTAAGCCCTCAAAGGATGAAAGCTTTTCCTCGCAAGCTCCTGATGGCAGATGATCGGAGAAATATGCCCTCTTTACCGTATAGTCCATTTCATATGTTCCGTAATCGCCGTATTCAGGAGCATATAGGCTGACGGTAAACGGTTCCTCGCCCATATCGTATACGGGGCACGGCTCTTCGGCCAGCTTATTTATGATCTCACGGTTTTTATCACAGCTCGCGCTCTCGCTGAAGATCCCCTCCGGGATATGAGGCTCCTCCGCCTCTGCTGCAGCTCCCACCGCAACGTACATTGCGCAAAACGTACTTATTACAAGGCTGATTATTAAAATCGGCAGCCAAAGCCTTCTCATTCCGCTTCACTCTCCGTTTCAAATAGAATATATTCTCCCGTGGCGTGGCTATACACGATAATTTCAGAGCCATCTCCCACTATGCCATCGAGACACTCAGACTCAGGCAGTATAATGCTACCATCATCTCTATCCGAAAAAACAGCATTATACACATATCTGCCGTCCTGCATTACCGCACCGCCGCTTACGAGCCTCGGCTCTCCCTTATCAGTAAACACGGAAAAGCTTTTTGCATATTCCACCGTTTCATCAACACTGTATACTATATCGGTACGGTCACCGCTTGTGATGAAGTATTCAAGCTGAACTCCGTTTTTCTCCATATCGAGCCGCTCAATTTCAAGCGCCGAAAGGTCTGTATAGACAGTAAACTCCTTTGCATACTCAAAGCTGTAGCTGTATAAGGATGTCACCTCCTCATAGGTTGCTCCCTCCACGTAGGATGAAAGTCCCTCACAATACACGGTTGCAGATATTTTACCGTTGTGGGGCAAAAATGCCGCAAGCGACGATGAATTGAAGGTTGCCAAGCCGCTGTATATCCGCTCTGACGTTTTGGTAAGCCTCGGATTTTCATCTGTGGGATAAATAAGATTTCCCTCTATTTCAACGGCACAGTTAGTCACGGTCAGTATCTCTGACCTGTCTGTAACTGTATTGTTTTTATCCTCCACCTCAAGTCTGACTACAAGATCAAGTCCGTTACACTCAGCAAGACTGACACTAAGAGAAAAGCCCTCATCCTCTTCTGAGGATGGGATCAAGAACTCCGGGGTCTTTCCGTTTTCTCTTGCATTTTTGCCTACAGTATTAAGCCGCGCAAAGGCCTTTCCCACCAGAGGTATCTGCTCGGCCTTGGCAGGCATTGCCAGATTGAAAACAAGCAGCGATGCCGCAATTA
This sequence comes from Clostridia bacterium, assembly GCA_017395885.1. GTDB lineage: Bacteria > Bacillota > Clostridia > Oscillospirales > CAG-272 > Avispirillum. The sequence goes on from JAFQNM010000260.1 coordinate 3,506, forward strand.
CAGAAGACAGAGCAGGCACCCAGCGCACGATATAGGCTCCCGGCTCTCTCT
>JAFQNM010000261.1 GCA_017395885.1 Clostridia bacterium
GAGACCGTATTGCTTTCTTTTAGGATAATCATTATGTATTACGAAAGCACGATAATTGTAAGTCGCACTGACGGCACAGAGGTTGAATGCGACATTCTCGCCTCCTTTGACTGCCAGGATACGGGAAAGACCTACGTTATATATACGGATAATGAGAATGACGAAAACGGCAATACTCAGCTTTTCGCCTCCATCTGGGACGACAGTGAGGAGGTGCCGAAGCTGCTTGAGATCGAGAGCGAAGAGGAATGGCAGATGGTAGACGAGCTTCTCGACCGGATGATTGACGCTTCATACAATAGTGAAGAGGAATAAAAAAACCGCCTTTGGCGGTTTTTTTCATTATTATACTATTGCTCCCAAAAATATCCGCACCTGATATAGCTTATGTATATATCAGAATAATCAAGAGGGATTATGCGTTGGAGCTCCTCCAGCTCTGCCTCGCTTACGTTCTGAGAAAGCACGCACACGTCAAGCTGGGGTATCAAACGGAATTCCTCCTTCAGCTTATTGTAATGTCCGTCCTCCGTATAGTCGCCTCCCTTTTCATAGAAGGTATAGAACTCCCTTATCCTGTATGCACTGTCGGAATAAAGAACGTCTGAGCACATTTCCTCAAACCTTTTTCTTTCGATCACTATGGGCACTTTGTAGCCATCCAATATAAAGTCGGGAACGTGGGCAAAATCTGTCAACCGTATGATCTCGACTCCGTTCAGGATGTCCTCCTGAGTGTATCCGCAGGCAAGATAATCTGCTGCCATATGACCGTGGGTATAATCCTCACAGTATTCCGTTATTATTTCTTCAAGGTCTTCCAGCTCCCTTGATACTATGTCCGGTTTAATCACGTATATTTTATTACTCTTAACGGCAGGTATACAGTAGGTAATATATGCAGTATCTGCTATACTGTCTTCAAATTGCTCAAGGTCGTATAAGCTATAAAAGCTGCTCAAAAAATCCTTATCCCTCTGATTGTCGATATTATCAAGAATAGCCTTCTCAAAGCGCTCCTTTTCAATAACGATCGGTACCAGACGAAGCTCCTCAAAGCCTTCAATAAGCTCATCAACCGGCTCAAAGGTGTCTACAGATTCGCTCTCCTCAGCGCCTTCTGCGTAGCTTTCAGATTCATCACCCACAGCCTTGTCGGTGCAGGAAGCAAAAACAGAAAATGCCAGAACGAGAGATAAAACAAATATTAAATACCGCTTCATATTATCCTCCTTAAAGCTCATATAAAACAGGGGTTGCGTTGTCTATATTATAATTAAAATATTCATCGTTTGTCATATCGTAAAAGTATGTATGAAGCGCTCTGAGCACGCCTCCGTGGCAAACGAGCATTACAGTTTTGCCACTGTGCTGCTCCTTGACCTCATCAAGCAGATCGTATACCCTTTGTGCAAGCATCATCATAGATTCACCGCCGGGATAACGGTATGCAAACTGACGCTTGTTTTGGAGAAATCCGTCGCAAAAGCGGTGCTGACCCTCATATATGCCGTAATCCTGCTCAATGAGCCTCACGTCTGTGATAACGGGAGCTCCTGTTGCTATAGAGACCGCCCTTGCAGTTTCTGCTGCCCTGATGAGAGGGGATGAGATGATGAGATCAATACCGAGATCTCTGCAGCTCTCAGCAAGCCTCTCGGCCTGAGCAATGCCCTCCGGGTTTAGGGGATTGTCCGTCCTTCCCTGCACCAGATCCTTTGCATTCCACTCCGTCTTTCCGTGACGGGCACAGTATAGCTTCATGTTAACACCTCAATCAAGTTTTAATAATTATACCATATATTTCAGAAACATACAATAGAAAAAGCAAAAGCGCAATAAAGTACCGCTTTTGCTTTGAGATAATAAATTGAGGCTTATGGTTCCTGCGCTAACTAAGAGACACAGATACGCCAAAGAAGTGCTCGAAGGCATAGCTATAAATTCCGGTTATCGGGGAGTATAACTTGTAGGGGCGGATCACATATCCGGCCGATACGTTTTGTTTTCGGTCAGATATGAAATCCGCCCCTACAGTTGATATAAATTAAATCTTCCTGTTAAACCGGAACAGCACATACCTCACGGCTCGGTGGAAGGGTCTGAGGAAAGGCCGAAGCTGACCGTTATAGCCTCGTTGACCGCTCTCATCTGGCCGTCATCAAGATGGCCCATTTTTTCCTTTAATCTCTTTTTATCTATTGTCCTGATCTGCTCAAGGAGAACGACGGAATCTCTGGCAAGGCCTGCCTCTGCACCGTACACA
>JAFQNM010000028.1 GCA_017395885.1 Clostridia bacterium
GCCTGCACAGGCGTTACCGTTGAGGCCTACAAGCAGCTGGAGGAGGGCGAGACAGATTTTACCTTTACCTTTATCTACAAGTGTGCAAGCCGCCTCGGCGCCGACCCCACCGACCTCCTCAAGGGTCAGAGCCCTACCCTTTCCGAGTATACCGTAAACAGACAGGGCGAGGGCCTTCCCATCGCCCGCAGAAAAGGCTTTGACTATAAAAACCTCGCATCTATGTTCAAGGATAAGATCGCAGAGCCCTTCTGCGTAACTGCCCGCTACTCTGAGGAGGAGCAGTCAGCTCCCATCAAAACAGCAAAGCATAACGGACAGGAGTTTAACCTTGTGCTTTCAGGCTCTCTTAAGGTAGTGGTGGACGGCAAGGCAGAAGTTCTCAACGTTGGCGATTCCATCTACTATAATTCCGCCCTTCCCCACGGTATGATCGCAACGGGCGGCGCTGACTGCACCTTCCTTGCAGTCGTGATGAACAGGGGCGACGCCACCTACGATATGGCCGAGAATGCCGTAAAGGTGGAGGAAAAGACCACACCGCTCCACAAGCTGCCCGAGAACCCCGTTGTTCTCAATTTCATTGAGTGCGACGAAAACGAAAACGGACTTCTTACAGATATCCGCTTCAAGGATCTTGATAAATATAACTTCGCATACGACACGGTCGACGCTATCGCCGAGAAGTGCCCCCATAAGGTGGCAATGATCCATCTTGATAAGGACCACAACGAGCGCCGCTTTACCTTTGGCGAGCTTCGTTCCCTTTCCAACCGTGCGGCAAACTACTTTACCGCTATGGGCATCAGGGAGGGAGACCGCGTAATGCTGGTGCTCAAGCGCCACTGGCAGTTCTGGGTAACCATCCTTGCTCTTCATAAGCTTGGCGCTATCGCCATCCCCGCAACTCACCAGCTTGTTGAGCACGATTTTGAATACCGCTTCAATGCAGCAGGCGTTTCTGCCATCGTTTGCACAGGCGACGGCGAGACCCACACCCACGCTGAGGCCGCCGCAAAGACTGCAAAAGAGCCCGTAAAGCTCTTTATGGCTCACGGCAAGGCTTGCGGCTGGTACGATTTTGACAGCGACTTTACAAAATACCCCGACACCCTTGTGAGAGTGCCTACAGCCTGCGGCGAAAAGCCCATGATCATGTTCTTTACATCGGGAACTACAGGCTACCCCAAGATCGCATCTCACAGCTATACCTATGCTATCGGCCACTATATCACAGCAAGATACTGGCACAACGTTGATCCCGAGGGCATCCACTTCACCATCTCCGACACGGGCTGGGGCAAGGCTCTCTGGGGTAAGCTCTACGGTCAGTGGCTCTGCGAGGGCTGCGTGTTCACATACGACTTTGAAAAGTTCGATGCAAACGATATCCTTCCTCTCTTCAAGGAATACGGCATCACAACCTTCTGCGCTCCCCCCACAATGCTCCGCTTCTTCGTTAAGGAGGACCTTTCAAAGTTTGACCTTTCAAGCCTCAAGTATATCACCACAGCAGGCGAGGCTCTGAACCCTGAGGTGTTCTACCAGTTCAAGGCCGCAACGGGACTTACCATTATGGAAGGCTTCGGCCAGACAGAGACCACCCTTTCCATCTGCAATCTGGTAGGCACAACTCCCCGTCCCGGCTCCATGGGCAGACCCTCTCCTATGTATAAGCTTGAGATCCTCCGCCCCGACGATACTCCCTGCCCCACAGGTGAAACGGGCGAGATCTGTATCAGAACCAAGGACGGCACCCCTCCCGGACTGTTCCTTGAGTACTATCGCGACGCCGAGCACACAAAGGAGGCTTGGCACGACGGCTACTACCATACCGGCGATACCGCCTGGATGGATGAGGAGGGCTATATCTGGTACGTTGGACGTACGGATGACGTTATCAAATCCTCCGGCTACCGCATCGGCCCCTTCGAGATCGAAAGCGTTATCATGGAGCTTCCCTACGTGCTTGAATGTGCCATCACTCCCGTTCCCGATCCCATCAGAGGTCAGATCGTCAAGGCGACCATCGTCCTCGTTAAGGGCAAGGAGGGCAGCGATGCTCTGAAAAAGGAGATCCAGACATACGTTAAGGAGCACACAGCACCTTATAAGTACCCCCGTGTCGTAGAGTTTGTTTCCGAGCTCCCCAAGACCATCAGCGGTAAGATCCGCCGAGTTGAGATCCGCCGGAACGACGCAAAGTAAGAAGCTTTCTATGCTTTTTACGAAAGAAAAGCATCAAAAGAGATTTAAATATATAAAAGGCTGAGCAAGTGCATTTTTTGCAACTGCTCAGCCTTTTTGTTAGCTGATATCTCGCCTTGCAAGCTAAAAATCGGCAACACTTTTTCTGTCCAAAAAGTGTTGCCGATTTCGGTTGTACGCTGTCATCCTTTCGGCTTATACTTTGTCATTGGCGTTTGCACGATTTTAATCTCACCGATAAACCAAATTATAACCATTCCCTTTTTGAAGTTTTTCGGGGGTCGTAGGGGGCCTTTTTACAAAAAGGCCTCCTACATATCTCTCCGACAAACCAAATTATAACCACTCCCTTTTTGAAGTTTTTCGGGGGTCGCAGGGGGCCTTTTTACAAAAAGGCCCCCTGCATATCTCACCGACAAACAGAACTTTGAAGCATTGACGGCAGATCATTCTGTTATTACGACGGAAAAATCCTCGGAGGCGGCCTCCACGTCTGCTCCAAGCTCACGGGCGATGCTAAGATTCACGCACAAAACGTAGCATCCCCCTCTCAATGGCTCTGCCTCCTCTCCCTCCACAAGGGCGGTCACTCTGCTCGCCACCTCGTATGCCATTTTCTCTCCGTCTATACAAAAGCTGGCAAGGGCTCCTCTCAGCGGCTCTCCCGATCCAACCGCAATTATTGCCGTTTCATACTCCGAAAGATCTGCCGCAGCAGACCACAGCTTTTCCGAGGGCAGGATGAGCGCATCACAGCTACCCTCGGCCGCCTTTGCGACCGCATCTCCGTACGGCTTTCCCTCAACCGTTTCCACCGTGTAGCTGACGCCGCTCATATCAAGCACGTCGCAGGCATCCTGCACGTCGGCTCCTCCCGCCTTCTCCGAAATGATAGAAAAGCTTTCTGCCTCCGGCATGAGAAGAAGCGCCGCTCTCGCCATTCTGCCTGAGCTGAGCCCAGGTGCTACCAACGTTTCACTCCCCTTTTCCGTTATATCAAAGCTGCACTCAAGGTATGCACCCTCGGCCTCTTTCACGCTGCAGCCTACTGCCACCGTGGCACAAAAGCCTTTCTCCTCCTTTTTCATATCACCCTCTCCCGCCAGGCAGATGCTGACCTCATACCCCTTTGCCATCAGCATTTCCCCCACGAGAGCAGCGGTCTGCTCCTCTATTCCGCCCCTTTCAGTTACTATCTGCACCCTGTGGCTCAGCTCTCTTGCCGTTCTTTCCTCTTTTTTTTCACGGCAGCCGCAAAGCAATACTGCCAGCACTGCAAGCACCAATGCTACTATCCTTTTCATTGCTCTTCCTCTTCTTTTTTTCTAATAATACCTCCCTCTGCTTGCGAATTTTACAAAACCGTGGCGCTCCCTCGCCTCTTTCTGAAAATAACTTACTTCACCGATTGACAAAAAATGCGCCAAGTGGTATATTAATTGTAGAATTATATATCTATAAAGAGGGATTATGTCAAACACAAATTCTAAAAGAAGAAAGATTCTTATGGCCATCGCAAATTCCGTGATACTCGTTCTCGGTAACGCTCTCTACGCATTTGCGATAGCCGCTTTTGTTATGCCCTCAGGCATCGTTGTTGGCGGAGTTACGGGTATTTCCATCTTCCTCGAAAAATTTATACCCGATGCCTGGCCTATTGAGGTCTCCTACATAGTTTTCGTTATAAACGTTGGCCTGTTTATCCTCGGCGCCATCGTTATCGGCAAGCGCTTCGCCATTACAACGGCGGCAAGCACCGTGCTCTACCCCTTTTTTCTCGGTATTTTTGAGAATATGTTTGCCTCAAACGCTCTCATCCCCAACGACCTTATCCTTAACGCCGCAACGTCAGGCCTTCTCATCGGTGTCTCCATCGGCATTGTGGCAAGAACAGGCGCTTCAACGGGCGGTATGGATATTCCTCCCCTCGTTATCAACAAGCTGACCGGCGCCCCTGTTGGCACTACCCTTCTTTGCTTTGACGTTGTTATCATCGCTACCCAGCTTATTAAGAGCGATCTGACCCAGGTGCTCTACGGCGTTGTTATGATAGTTATCAACTCCTTCGTTGTTAACCAGGTGATGGTCATGGGTAACGAAAAGATCCAGATAACCGTTATCAGCAACAACATCGAGGAGGTTCGTGCCGCTATCCTCACAGATATGCACCGCGGAGTTACGTTTATCTCCTCAAGAAAGGGCCTCACCGGCGAGCCCTGCGAGATGGTAATGTCCATTATCTCCACACGCCAGCTTGCCCGTGCAAAGAGACTTATACTGGACGTGGACCCTGCCGCCTTTATGATCGTGACAAGGGTCAGCGAGGTTAACGGAAACGGCTTCTCCTTTAAAAAGAACGACGACAAAAAGCTTGACAGAAGCGATATTTGATTGTAAAATACAATGCGGGAGATCGGACTGCCGCGCTCTATGTTGCCGAAAGGTATTAGAGTGAGGAAAGTCCGGGCACTACAGGGCAGGATAACGGATAACGTCCGCCGAGGGAAACCTCCGGGAAAGTGCAACAGAAATAAACCGCCTCCGCTTATACCTTGGCCTTTGCTTATGCCAGGGCCTGAAAGACAGGCGAATTTGCGATCTCGCAGTTCGAACGTCTGCGGAGGTAAGGATGGAAAGGCGAGGTAAGAGCTCACCGGCACGACAGGCAACTGTGTGCAAATGTAAACCCTATCCGGTGCAACACCGTATGCAGAGAGGCCACGGCCTGTGTCTGCCCGACATTTCTCTGCGGGTGGCTGGAGATGTGCAGCAATGCATATTCGAGATAGATGGCAGTCAAGGCGAAAGCTTTACAGAACCCGGCTTACAGATCTCCCTAAAACAATATGTAAAAAGCACCCTTTCGGGTGCTTTTCAGATTGTCGAAAAAGGCGCAGATCGCAAATATATCAAAACAAAAACAGCCGGATCGAAACTTTAACTGTAAACGGCAAAAGCAACTAATTATTAAAGTCACATTAAAGAAATCCCCTGATTTTCAGGGGATTTCAAGCTTTTCGCCCTTTCGGGTGCTTTTAATTTTGCTTTTTAAATTATGCGCCTGCAAGCTTTCTCTTGAGCATATTGGTATCAATGGCGTTGATATCGCCATCACCGTTAATATCTGCCGCAAGTGCAGATGCGCTGCCTGCTTCAACGATCGTGTTTCCGGCTACGATCCTCATAAGTGTGTTGGAATCGATGCCGTTGACCTGTCCGTCGTTATTGATATCGCCGACTGTATATGAGGGGGGCAGGGGAGCGGTTGTGTAGTAGCAAGCAAACATCCACGCATCGTCTTTTGTGCCGCCTATCCAGCCTTCTGCGCCGTACCAGCCGAGGTTGTTACCGATCTCACGGAACATCTCGATAAGGTCATCGGTGAGGGGATAGAGCTTTGTTGCAGCGTCTGCGCAGGCGTGGTACTCGAGGAATGCCTCGTTATAGTCTGTGATTGATACGAGCTCGCCGTTTTCATCATAAACTGCGCCTTTGAGCTGGCCGTAGGTGCTGGCAGCATAAAGATTCATATTTGAATCCTCAAGGTTTGCAAAAAGAATATATCCGTCTGCAGAATTGAGATGATAATATCCGTCTTCTCCAAGAACTGCAGTATCTACTGTGCTGTTAAGGGTATTAACTGAAAGAAGCTCTGCCGCATCGCCCGTAAAGGTGAACGCTTCAGGTGTTGTTTTGTTAACATAGGGGATCTTTTCGATGACCTTGATATCGGAATCGCCCTTTGATACTGTGACGGATACCGTTGCAGCTCCACCCTTAACAGCGATCCAAATCTCCTGGCCAACGCCGGTGCACTCCCATTCTACCTCTGCCTCTGTCACTGTGGTCTCAGAGGGCTGAACGGTTACCCACATACCGTTATTGCTGACGATTCCCACAAGGGTATCGGCTACGCTGATGGTATATTTACCTGTTGCCGAGGGAGCAAGAGCGAATACGGTATAGTCATAGAGCTCGCTGAGAGCATACTCCTGGGTGCCATCCTCAACAATATAGGTGCCGTAATAAACGTAGTTATCGCCAACGTCTACTGCATCCTCAACGTTCTCAGCGCCTACCGCAGCTATAGAAAAGCTGAGAAGTGCAAGGCAAAGAACGAGAGAGAGAAGCTTTTTCATTGTGTTTTTCATAATTTCCTCCGTTTGTGTAAATTTAAGAATTTAGCACGCTAACGTGATTATAACACACATCCAACCTCGTTACAAGAGCATTTGAATATTTTTATTAAATATATCCATATTTCTCTTGTTTTTTTGCCGAATATGTCTTTAACTGAAGGAATTGATCCTGTTTCTTGCATCATCGGCGATGCGATCGGGATCGTTTTTGTTAACTGAGATCATTTTCTTGCTTTCGTGAAAGCCACAGATCTCGCCCCTTTCATCAAAAAGAGGAACGGCAGCTATTCTGAATTCGCAGGCCGAGGGCAGGATAAGGGCGCTCTCTGCACAAAGATCCCAAAGCCCCTGCGCCCAGCCTATCTCACAAAATCGCTTTGAAACAAAGCGGGCAAGAGGACTTTCATTATACTGCTCTCTGATCTCGTCATCCGTCCGACGGAAGGGGCCAACCGTTCTGCCTGCCTCAACGAGAACGATGTTCTCTGAAAGCTCAAAAAACCTCTTTCCACCCTCGATATCGTTATGGTAATTGTACTCTCCCGTGTTGCTGTCGCTGTCCAGTCCGTCCAGCGCAAGCCATACGGTTATGAGCTTTTCTCTGATATCGGGATAAAGCATAAGAGCTGAGGCCACGTTTGTTATGCAGCCGGTGGAAACTGAATAAACAGGCCCATCTGCCTTTCTTACGATCTCTGCAATGACCTCTGCCGCCCTTGAGGGCACAGCCCCTCCTCTTTTAGTTATATAATCGGGGCTGCCCGCAACGGCACCGTAGGGCACGATGGCTCCCGAGGCGGCAATGATCTGCTCACTCTCAAGCCTGCCCGACAGAACTGTCTCGTGAGAGTTTTCGTTATACGGCGCTGTGGTGACCGCAAGCACTCTCACCTTATCCGGTGAGGCAAGCGCATAGGCGCAGGCAAACTGATCGTCGCCATCGGCACCCATATCACAATCCACTATTATATCCTTGATCCTGTCCGATCTGATATCTGCAAGAATATCCTCAAGTCTCATGGCAATCTCTCCCTGAATATCCAGTTTACGGCATTGTAATAATGCTCAAATTCCGTTTCGCAGAAGTATTCCGTATCAGTAACCGCTCCGCCGTAGGAGCAAGCCTTCTTTGTCATCCTGCCGTTTTCGTAGGTATAGCTGTAATAGTAGCTCCAGGAATAATCACCTGTAGTGCTTGTGATCTTCTCTCCGGTCACAAGCTCCCCCGTCAGGGTATACTCTCTCGTAACGGTGAGGTCAGGCGACTCCTCCTTGACGATACGGCCGTTTTCGTCATAGGTGCAGGTCTTTTCTGCCATATAATAGCCGCTCTCGCCATTATATTTGCTGTATCGTGTAGCAACGTGAGTGCCTCTCTCATCATAGAGCAGGCGATACATGGTGTTCTCCTGCTTTACGTTTCGGGAGCTCTGAGTGGCAAGCCTGCCCTCCTCATCGTAGGTATAGCTGTAGGCGTTCTGTATCTCTCCCTCGCAAAACCGCTTCTCCTCCGTTATCCTGCCGCTTTCATCCGTATAATAGTCGTCTCTCCACTGCTCCGTTCTCGTATCGTTAACGGCCACCGTCCATTCAGTACGCAGAGGGGTGCCGTTATCATCAAAAAACACAGTATAGGTGATAGGGGTCTCCTCCGTATGATCTGTTAGTGAGAGGCTTTTTCCGTCAGGCGAATAGGAATATTCAAAATACACCTTGCCGTTCTTTTCCCACTTGAGAGGAAGGGTATATGTGGAAAGTGATGGGGGCTGCTCGGGGGGCACGGCCGTTTCGGTAGTGCTGTCGCTCACGGTATCCGATTCGGGCACCGGCTCAGTAGATGCCGCAGTATCTCCCGCCTCCCCTCCCTGAGTGCAGGAAAAAAGAGAAAGGACGAGAAGCAAAGATGCTGTTGCCGCAAATATCCTCTTTATATTTTTCATGATCGTGTTTCCTTTTTGTTCAGAGCAGAGAAAAGAAGGTACAGCTTTGGATGCCTTTTTCTGCTGCTGTTGTTTTTTTGCAACCAAATAGGTGAACATTTGTTTGGTTTTCTATTGAAATCCCAACAAAACAGTATTATAATATACTCAATCGGTGCCGCGGCCCTCTCGAAACGCGGCAAAAGCCGCAGGCTCGGATTCGCTACCCTGAGCCCTCCCGTGTTTTTACAATATCATAAATTCTCCACCCAGTCAAGGCGTTCAAAAAAATTGCCGCGGGCAAAAGCTTCTCCCTTTACCAAAGCAAGATAATATGACATTTTAATTGCATTCGTTGCACTACTGCAACATAATGCAACACGTTCCGCTATGGAAAGCCTTGACACAATTGGCAATAATTGGTAATATTTATGCAAAGAAACAGAAAGGAGACCGGCATGGAAAAGAAAATAGACATTGAAATGCTGAAGGAAACGGTAGTTACGAAGAACACCACCTTTGAGGCGTTGGCATATGCTATGGGTATAAACAGAAGCACCCTATACAGAAAGCTGAGAAGGGGCACCTCAGGCATCACCCTCAGAGATGCAGAAAAAATATCAAATTGCCTTGCGCTCTCCAGAGCAGAGGCCAGCAGAATATTCGGAGGTGCTTATGTCCCTCCTATGTAGAGACGGAGTTTCTGCCTGCTCAGGCTGCGGCCTTTGCAGAGAGAATCACGAAAGCTGCGATAGCTGCCATAAGCCTATGGCGGAGGGTGAAAAATATTACAGGCTCTCCCGCCTCACCATCTGCGAGGACTGCACAGAGGTGCCGAAGGGCCAGCTCTGCATCCTCTGCAGAAAGCCCACAACAGACGGCATCGTTTATGAAAACATCGTGCTTTGCCGCTCCTGCTCGGGAGTGGCAACGGGATACATCGGATATATATAATATTGTAAGCAGAAAGGAAAGCTATGCCCAACAAAACTATAGATGCAAATGCGTTTTGCCCCTTTTACGTTAAGGAAGGCGTGATGAGCATTACCTGCGAGGGGATAATCGGAGCCTCAACGGTGAGCAAATTCAACACAGAGCATGACAAGCTGTATCACGAGACTAATTTCTGCACAGGCAAGACCTGCAGAGGATGCTCGGTGTATACGGCGCTGATGGGAAAGTATATGCCTCCCATCCCCAATAAGGCCGCAAGCCTGAGGCACTGACCGCAAATGGCCTGAAGGCAAAAAAAGTGAACTTCCCTGACAAGTTTGGGAAGTTCACTTTTTCTTTGAATTTGAAATTGATCTGCTTTTTGTTTTGGCAGCCTGCGCCTTTTCATCAGGTTACCGTGCCAAGCCACTGCACCCACTGCTTATAATACTGGGGCTTGGGATGGATATCATCCGTTGTATAAGCCGCTCCGAAGGAGCCTGTGGAATCATCAAACACCTCGTTAACGTCTATATACTTCTTTCGCTCTCCGTCTGCAAGGGAGGCTACGTATTCGTTAAGAGCGTTGAGCCTTGTGTTATTATATATGCTGTCTACCTGGGAACGACTGTTTGTTACGTGAAGGTTTGCGCACACGTATATGGCCGCCTCAGGCTGAGTTTCCTGCACCTTATCCACCAGCTGGGCATACTTTATCTTGATAGCCTCAAGGCTTCCGCCTATCTCGTTGATGCCGAGCATGATATATACCCTTTCATACTGCCTTGAAGCAAGCAAAGGCTCAAGCATCGTGTCTCCCGAGCTCTTCACGTTGATAGTCTCTGTGAAGGCACGGTAAACTGTCATGCCCTTGGTTGCAAAAACGTCTGCATTGCCGATACCGCCGTAGTACAACAGACCCATAGTTCTTGAATCCCCGATGAAGAGCGCATTATCAAACTCCTGCGGCTCAACGGGAACAGGGGCAACGTAGTCTCTGGGAGGCTCCTGAGTTGCGGGAGCTGACGTTTCAGGCGGTGCCGTTACAGGAGGCTGTGTCACAGGGGGCTCCGTTACGGGGGGCTCCGTTACGGGAGGCTCCGTTACGGGAGGCTCCGTTACGGGGGGCTCTGTCACGGGGGGCTCTGTCACGGGAGGCTCCGTCACCGCAGGCTCCGTCACGGGAGGCTGTGTCACCGCAGGCTCCGTTTCGGCAGGAGCTGCATTATCATCGTTTTTCAAAAAATCAAGGCCGGAAGCTATGCTTTGAACCGTCTCCGAGCTTCTTATATAAGGGTAGCAGGAAAAAGCAGCAGCCAAAGCAAGCAACAGGCTGAGCGCCGCAATATATACACGCCTTAGCATAGTTTTTTCCTCCTATAATTTCTGTTATATTATTCTACCCTCTCATACGACAAAATTCAATAGTATTTGCATACAAACAATATTTAGGAAAAGAGGAAAAAACATCAATTTTTCCCAAAGAATCCATTTTTGATCTGTTGCACAGGTATAATTTCACATACCTAATTTTTTTGCCTGTTTATTGACATTTAAATTGATTTGTAGTATAATAATAGAACAAATGTTCAGAGGTTGCTTCTGCGGTCGAACGGCCGTTTCAGAAACGATCTCTACCCCTGAAAGAGGTTTTTATGGCAAGAAACGTTAAGATACGCGGAGCTCGCGTAAACAACCTTAAAAATATAGACGTTACCGTCCCACGCGACCGCCTCGTTGTGCTCACAGGTCTTTCGGGCAGCGGTAAGTCATCTCTCGCCTTCGACACCATTTATGCCGAGGGCCACCGTCGCTTCGTTGAGAGCCTTTCCTCCTATGCGAGAATGTTTCTCGGCCAGATGGACAAGCCTGATATCGACTCCATCGAGGGCCTTTCTCCCGCTATCTCCATCGACCAGAAGACAACCAGCAAAAACCCCCGCTCCACCGTTGGCACCGTTACGGAGATCTACGACTATCTCCGCCTTCTCTATGCCCGCCTCGGCGTGCCTCACTGCCCCGTTTGCGGCAAGGAGATAAGGCAGCAGACCACAGACCAGATACTTGACCGGATCATGGAGCTGCCTGAGGGAGAGCGCTTTTTCGTGCTTGCTCCCGTTGTTCGTGCAAAAAAAGGCCGCCACGAAAAGGTTTTTGAGGATGCAAAAAGGGCAGGCTTTGCCAGAGTTCGTGTGGACGGCATCAGCTACGACCTCTCAGAGGAAATAAAGCTTGAAAAAAACCAGAAGCACACAGTTGAGATCATGGTGGACCGCCTTGTGATGAAGGGCGACATCCGCTCCCGCCTTACGGACAGCGTTGAAACTGCTCTCAAAGAATCGGGCGGAAGCCTTCTTATCGTTACCGCCCCCAGAGACGGCTCCGACGGTGAGGAGCTCTCCTTCTCCACCAGCTATGCCTGCGAGGAGCACGGTATCTCTCTGGGAGAGCTTGAGCCCAGAATGTTCTCCTTTAACAATCCCTTCGGGGCCTGCCCGAAATGTGCAGGCCTCGGCGTTCAGCGCCGTCTTTCCGTTGAAAAAATGATCCCCGATGACAGCCTGTCGCTTCTTGAGTCAGGCGTTGCGGTCAACGGCTTTAAGTCTCTGGGGCCCGATTCGTGGACAGGCCCACTTATTGCCGCAGTAGGCGAGCGCTATGGATTTACTATGGAGCAGCCCCTCTCCACCTTCTCCAAAAAGGCTATGGATGCCCTGCTTTACGGCACGGGGGAGGAGACCTACGACGTTGTGCGCTGGTTCGGCACCCGATCTCAAAGACAGATAGTTAAGTTTGACGGAATCGTTAACATCGTTCAGGCAAGGGCCAATATGAACGGCGAGGAGGGCGAATATTACTCCCAGTTCATGGAGGAGCTGGATTGCCCCGATTGCAAGGGCAGCCGCCTCAACCCTGAGGCCTTGGCTGTTACGGTTGGAGGCCTTAATATAGACGAATTCTGCCGTCTCTCCGTTCAGAAAAGCCTTGATTTTACAAATTCTCTCAGCTTCACCGATACAGAAATGCAGATAGCACGTGAGATCATCAAGGAGCTTCGTGCCCGCCTTGGCTTTCTTGTGGCAGTTGGCCTTGACTATCTTACCCTATCAAGAAAAAGCGGCACCTTATCGGGAGGTGAGGCGCAGCGCATCCGTCTCGCTACCCAGATAGGCTCATCCCTTGCGGGAGTGCTCTATATTCTGGACGAGCCCTCCATCGGCCTCCACCAGAGAGACAACTCAAAGCTTATTGCAACCCTCAAAAAGCTCCGAGACCTGGGCAACAGCGTTATCGTTGTTGAGCACGATGAGGAGACTATGGCTGAGTCTGACTATATTATCGACATCGGCCCCGGAGCCGGTATCCACGGCGGAGAGGTGGTTTGCGCAGGAACGCCTGAGGAGATCATGGCCTGCGAAAGCAGCCTTACCGGTCAGTTCCTCTCCGGCAAGAGGACCATTGCCGTTCCCGGGGAGCGCCGCCCCGGCAACGGAAGCTTTCTCACGGTGCTGGGAGCAGCACACAACAACCTTAAGGGAATAGACGTTTCCATTCCCCTCGGCACCTTCACCTGCGTGACAGGCGTTTCCGGAAGCGGAAAATC
The DNA here is from genome assembly GCA_017395885.1 of Clostridia bacterium. Taxonomy (GTDB): domain Bacteria; phylum Bacillota; class Clostridia; order Oscillospirales; family CAG-272; genus Avispirillum. Next base: position 12,804 of record JAFQNM010000028.1, read on the forward strand.
CTCTCTCGTTAACGGCATCATCCGCAACGAGCTGCTGGCAAAGCTGAACCGTGCCATCACCTTCCCCGGCAAGCACAAAAAGGTGAAGGGCATTGAAAAGCTGGATAAGATCATTGATATAGATCAGAGCCCCATCGGCAGAACTCCACGCTCAAACCCCGCCACCTATACCGGTCTCTTCTCAGATATCCGTGAGCTTTTTGCAAAAACCCCCGCAGCAAATCTCAGAGGTTATTCTGCAGGCAGATTTTCATTTAACGTTCGAGGCGGCCGCTGCGAGGCCTGCGAGGGCGACGGCGTTAAAAAGATCGAAATGCATTTTCTGCCCGACGTTTACGTTACCTGCGACGTTTGCCACGGCAAGCGCTACAACAGGGAGACCCTTGAGGTAAAATACAAGGGCAAAAGCATTTCAGACGTGCTTGAAATGACGGTTGAGGAGGGCGTTTCCTTCTTTGCAGACCTGCCCCGTATTGCCAACAAGCTGAGAACGCTTTACGACGTTGGCCTCGGATATATCAAGATAGGCCAGTCCTCCACCACCCTTTCGGGAGGAGAGGCCCAGCGAGTTAAGCTTGCAACTGAGCTTGCAAGAAGAAGCACCGGCAAGACTATATACGTGCTGGACGAGCCCACCACCGGCCTCCACACCGCCGACGTTGAAAAGCTTATAGAGGTGCTCCAACGCCTTGTTGACGGCGGCAACACTGTTCTCGTTATCGAGCACAACCTTGATATTATCAAAACCGCCGACTATATCATAGATCTGGGCCCTGAGGGAGGCGACCTTGGCGGCAATCTGGTCTGCTGCGGAACCCCCGAGGAGGTGGCACTCTGCCCATCCTCATACACGGGTCATTATCTTAAAGATAAGCTAAAATCTTGACTTTGGAAAAGGTATTTGGTATAATTTCCTTATCAATGATTTTGAGGTGCTGAAAATGAAAAAAATAATCTCCGCCCTGCTTCTTTTTGCAATGGCGATCTCCCTTTTTGCCTGCGGCGCAAAGCCTGAGCTCTGCAAGATGGACATTTCCAAAATAGCTTCCGTTTCCTTCACCGCCATCACCGGCGTGGATATTGACAAGAACACCTTTATCGAGGCCTACAACAAGGCCGAGGTGGTCAAGGCTGCAAGCGAAAAGGACAAAGACTCTGACGAGGTTATAGTTGTTTCCTTTGCCGGCGGCAAGGATCACTTTACCCTCTACTACACAAAAGATAACAGATTCACCGTTACGGGCAGCGTTGTTGAGACCGAGTACGTGATCGAGGCTCCCGAGCTCAGCAAGCTCTATAACGGCATCGCTCATCCCGAGGCAAAGCTTGTTGCTATGGACGAGGATAAGGTTGAAAAGGTGACTCTCACCGTTGACACCGATATCACCGTAGATGTAAAGGCCTTTACAAAAGCTTATAACGAGGCAGAGCTTGTTGGCGCAGCATCCACCGAGAGCGGCAACAACGTTATCCTCTTCATATATGAAAACAGCGAGGCTGTTTTTGAGGTGACTCTTATCAAGGACGATCAGTTCCGTGTTTCCGGAACCCTTGTTGAGGCAGATTTCATCATCAAGTCTGCAGAGCTTGCAAGGCTCTACAGCGAAGCAACAAAATAATTCCGGCGGGGGAGGTTTTGCCTCCCCTGAACTTTTATGAAAAAAACAGATACTTCAGAGTGCACTCTTTGCCCCAGAGAGTGCAGAGCAAACAGAGCTTACGGCCGCGGTCTATGCGGCGAGGGGCAGGAGATGCGAATTTCCAGAATAATGCTTCACCGCTTTGAGGAGCCCTGCATAAGCGGCTCCGACCCACAAAGAGGCAGCGGTGCCGTTTTTTTCGCAGGCTGCCCTCTCCACTGCGTTTACTGCCAGAACAGAGAGATCAGCTGCGGCGGCGTGGGAAGGGTATATACCCCAAATGCTCTTGCAAAGGAGCTTGCTCTCCTTGAGGAAAAGGGCGCCTACAACATAAATTTCGTAACACCGACCCATTTCACAGACAGGATTATTGATACCCTCAATATATACCGCCCCGGCGTCCCCATAGTTTTCAACACATCGGGATACGAAAAAAAAGAGACCCTTCAGTCTCTTTACGGCTATGCCGATATTTTTCTTGCCGATATGAAATACGGCTCTTCAGAGGCGGCAGAAAGGTATTCCTCCGCTCCCGACTATCCGGAGGTGGCTCTTGAGGCCATTTCTCAAATGATAAGGCTGGTAGGCCCTCCCTCCTTTGACGAAAACGGTATGATGAAAAAAGGGGTTATCGTTCGTCATCTGATCCTGCCGGGAGAGAGACGGGACTCCGTTCTCGCCCTTGAGCGTCTTTTTAAGGCTGTGGGCTGCGACAGCATCCTCCTGAGCCTTATGAGCCAATACACCCCCGATTTTGCACAAGAGGGCATAGGCTCTCTCCATCGCCGTGTTACCTCATTTGAATATAATTTTGTGCTTGAGCGTGCTCAGGCCATGGGCTTTGAGGGCTTCGGGCAGGACCGCAACAGCGCAAGCCGTGTATACACACCTGATTTTTTTGAAAGCTGATAAGCAAAAGCTACGGCCTTAAGCCTTTAGCGCAAGGAAAGGAAAACGCTATGTACGATTATCTCATCGTCGGCGCCGGACTTTACGGCGCCACCTTTGCCAGAGAAATGACCGATGCAGGAAAAAGCTGCCTCGTTATCGACCGCCGCCCCCACGTTGGCGGAAATATATACACAAAAGAGGTGGAGGGTATTAACGTTCACGTTTACGGTGCCCATATTTTCCATACCGACAACCGTGAGGTATGGGACTATGTTAACCGCTTCGCCACCTTCAACCGCTACACAAACAGCCCCGTTGCCTTTTATAAGGATGAAGTATACAATCTGCCCTTCAATATGAACACCTTCTCCCGCCTTTGGGGAGTTCGCACCCCGGCAGAGGCTGCGGCAAAAATTGAGGAGCAGAAAAGAGATGCCGGCATCACAGACCCAAAAAACCTTGAGGAGCAGGCCATAAGCCTTGTGGGACGTGATATTTATGAAAAGCTGGTGAAGGGGTATACGGAAAAGCAGTGGGGCAGAAGAGCAACGGAGCTCCCCTCCTTCATCATCAAGCGTCTCCCCGTTCGCCTCACCTATGACAACAACTATTTCAACGACCGCTATCAGGGCATTGCCGAGGGCGGATATACCGCAATGATCGAGAAAATGCTTGAGGGCATAGACGTTCGCCTCGGCTGTGACTTTTTTGAAAACAGAGAGGAGCTCTCGGCTATTGCAAAAAAAATACTCTATACGGGCACCGTTGATAAGTATTTCGATTTTTGCTACGGCGAGCTTGAGTACAGAACGCTCCGCTTTGAAACGGAGGTCCTCCCAACGGGCAACTATCAGGGCAACGCCGTTGTTAACTACACGGAATACGAGGTTCCCTACACACGCATAATCGAGCACAAGCATTTTGAGTTCGGAAAGCAGGAAAAGACCGTTATCACCCGAGAATATCCTGCCGAGTGGAAAAAGGGAGCAGAGCCCTACTACCCTGTGAACAACGCTGAGAACAACGCCCTTTATGAAAAATACAAGGCCCTTGCAGATAAAGAAGAAGGCGTTATCTTCGGCGGAAGGCTGGGCACCTACCGCTATCTCGATATGCACAACATCGTTGCAGAGGCACTCGCCGCTGCAAAAAAAGAGATCTATTACAATTAAAATATAGGGAGACTTTTGTGAACAACGATTTCGAAGCATTTATTAGCTACCGTCACAAGGAGTGCAATGCCCTTGCAAAGGCACTCCACGATGAGCTTTTGAACGAATACAATATCAACAGCTTCCGCGACGACGAGTGTCTTCATTTCGGAGATTTTCGCAGGCAGCTTGTCAAAAACAACAAAAAAAGCAATTTTCTCATTCTGCTTCTCACCTCTGAAACTATGAAGAGGTGTGACCGCCCCGGAGACTGGATCACCAAGGAGGTCTCTCTATTTCTTGAAAGGGGCAAGCCGATCATCCCCGTTCTCCTTGACGGCTTTGAGCTTAGCGGCAACGTGCCCGAGATCATTCAAGACCTTGAAAAGCACGGCGGGCGAAGCATAAAATGCAGCATCTCCGGCCCATACGAGGCCGCAAGATATATTGCCTCCGCCGTGAAGGAAAGGCTCAGAGAGGGCTGGTCTGAGAAATCCGTTATTGAATGCAGAGATAAAAAGCACTACCTTTCTCCCGAAAACATCGAAAGAGACGGCTACTACTATACCTCGGCAAACGATCTCAGAAAAGCGCTCACCGTCTTTGCCCTTTATGCTTTGGTGCTTATTATCGCCACAGTTGCAGTTTTTCGCAGCTCCAACGGCGCTCTCACCGTTTTTGAGGACAATCTCGCCTTTATATATTTGCTCAGTATGCTGAACGGCGCCGTTTTCTTCTGGCAAAAATTCAAAACAACGGATGCACAAACGGGAGAAAAGGTATCCCTGCTTGAATATTCAATGGACGGACCTGTTGGCGACAGCACAAAAAAGCTGCTCTTCTCCTTCTTTGCAGGCGCAATTATCACTCTCATCCTGAACGCTGCCTTCTCCTTTCTCATATACATGGCATCTATGATGACGGCGGTCACCGTTTTCGGTAAGGGAGACTTTTCCGTTGCCGAAAGCAACGGCTGGATGCTGGTAATGTACGTTCCCTGCCTGCTTTTGCCCACACTGAATGCACTTTTCCGCTCGCTTATGGCGCTGGCAAACTACCTTAACTGCCTTTTTGCAAGATATCCTCAAAAATACAAAAACTGGATGCTGCTGAAAAAGCTCAACGTTGTAAGAAGGGTGCTTTCTGTCATTTTTTCCATTGTTCTTCCCGTGATACTGGGAGCTATGCTCCTCATATTCACGAGAGCTTCCTGAGGAGGTGCGGTATGATAAATTCATTCAGTATCGGAAAGCGCTATGAGGCGTATTTCGTTTGCCCCTCGGAGCACAACGGCTATTTTGAAAACGTTGCCCTTTGGCTTGAAAGAGAAGCCGGCATAAGATCGACAGTTTTTGTCCATGACAGGGATGAGCTGACCCCTGAGACAGAAAAGGATATTGCTGCAGCGGAGAACGTTATTTTCGTGCTTACTCAGGGCGCAACGGAAAGGGCGGCCGCCAACGAGAGCGACCCTCTTCGACGTGTTTACTCCTTTGTTGCAAAAAGTAATGAGGACTCTATATCCCTTATAGCCGCAAACGGCTGCAGCGTCAGCTACGATATCGTGTACCCTGAGGAGATGATCAGCTTCAAGTGGCTGCACAGAAAAAAGTATGACCTGAGATTCACCTCTCCTGAGAAAACGGCAAAGCAGCTCTGTGAGGAGCTGCGACACAGCTATCCCCCCGCAGTAAGGCGCAGGCTGGATCAGCTTGCCGCCTACGGCCTTCCCGTTTGCACGGAAATATACGAGACCCTCTACAAATCCTTTCTCCGTGCACTGATCTTGACTATTGTATGCGGCCTGTGCTTTCTCGGCCTCTATCTCTGCAGCGCTCTGGGCAGCAGCACCGAGGGCTTTACGGGAGTTATGACGTTCGTGTGCATTGCAGGTATTCCCCTGACAGCCTTGGGAGCGCTTGGCTTTGCGGCTTTCGGCGTGGGAAAGGCCGTTTATTATAACGCTCAGCTCAAGGACGTTTCACAGCTTTTTATAAGCTTTAAGCAAAGAACGAACGCAAGGCTGGCAATTGCCGCAGGCGAGCTGACCGCCGCCGCTTTGGTCGGAATGGTATGGCTCGTGTTTGCACAGCTTGAGCCCAGAGCACCCGACCTTGCAATTATAATCTATGCATTTGCAGTAGTACTGCTCGTGCTCGGCCTGGCAATGGCTAAGGCGCTTAATATAGGAAATGTTCTGGAGACTTCACTTTCGTTTACGGAATACAGAGCAAACCGCCGCCCCGTTGACAGGCTGTTTCTCATAATTATCCCCTCTGCCCTTGTGGCCGCCGTCATAGCCTTCCTCGTGCTCAGATTCCTCGTGTGATTATTTAATATATTCCTTTTTATGTAAGGGGCCTTTTTGTAAAAAGGCCCCTCTGCTTGTCGATAAAGTTATCGACAAGCAGCCTCAGGCTGTCGAGAAGGATGCAGATTTCGTCATTTCAAGTCCGTCGGAGGGGTTCCCCGAAAGTGAGCTTGCGAGCTTTTGGGGGTTCCTGTAAGCGTACAAAGGTACGACAGGACTTGAAATGGCGAAAAGCTTGAAATCCCCTGAAAATCAGGGGATTTCTTTAATACAGCTTTAATTATTTGTTGATTTTGCTTTTTCAGTTAAAGGCACGATTTGGCTGTCTTTGTTTAACATATATCTGCGCTGCGGTCTGCGCCTTTTTCGACAGTCTGAGGGGCCTTTTTGTAAAAAGGCCCCTTACAACCCCCGAAAAACTTCAAATAGGGAATGGGCATAATTGAGTTTATCGGTGAGAAAAAACTGCGAAAACGCCAATGTTAAAGCAGGATCGCTGTCATTATGCCCTGTCATCCCGAGGAGGTTAAGCTTTGTCATCCTGAGGAGCCTGCGGCGAGTTTTATTGCTACGCAGTGTTATTCGGCTTACGCCGAGTGATATTTGCCTCGCAAGTTTATGGCGAATAGAATATCACTGAAGCCGCAAGGCTTCAATATCACTTTCGCAAAGCGAAAATATCACGCTGACTTTAGTCAGCATATCACTTAACAGACAAAAAGAAAGAGAAGACTCGTTAATATACGAATCTTCTCTTTTCTGTTGTTAGTGGGTTTGGGCTACTGCCCAACTGAATTTGTGCATACAAACGCGATGCCGGTTCTTAACAGAAACAGGTATGATTACAAATTTTCCGATAAGAACAACACCTGTTTCTGCATCTCCTTTTTGTTATCAGTTCTCAGATGTAACGTAGCTATAGCTTACGATGCAGGATACGTCCTCATCGATCTTCTTAGCCTTCTTACCGGAGCAGTAGTAGAGCTCACCGGTAAAGTGCTTATCGCTATAGTCATAAAGGAATACTACAGTACCGTCGGGAAGAAGACTGAAGCTATGAACGTCATCATAGAGCTTGACGCCCTTCTTGCCTGTTGTCATCTTAAGAGTACCGCAACCGTCCTCATCGTCGTAATCTGTAACGTAGTATACGGTATCATCGGTATATCTGATCATAGAGTAGTAAACATATACGTCTGAATCGATATTCTTACCGTTGATATAAAGGTCGCCCTCGTAATCCTCAACGTCCTTGAAGTAAAGGAGCTTGGAATCACCGATGAAGTATACAGAGCCTGTGTAAACGTCCTCGTCAACAAGCTCAGCCTTGCCAAGC
>JAFQNM010000262.1 GCA_017395885.1 Clostridia bacterium
CCCCTGCAAGCTTCGGTTTATCGTTCTGTTTTAAAAATAAAATATTGACGAATAATGTAAAAAGTGTTATAATAAGCCTCTATTCTATATAAAGGTTGTAAATTATTGTGAAAAGAATAATATCCATATTGCTGATCTTTTTGATGCTGCCCTGGTGCTTCGAGCTTATCGTCACGGATACAAATGCGGCATTTTCAGGCGCAGACAAGATAAACATAGTCCTTGACCCCGGCCACGGAGGATCAAACATCGGTTGCTCCGCAAACGGTATCGGTGAAAAGGAATATACTCTTCGCCTTGCAAATCTTATACGCAACGAGCTTTTGGCAAACGGCAGCTTTAACGTATATCTAACAAGAAGCTCCGATACTTATCTTGAGCATTATCAGAGAGCAGAGATCGCAAACAACTGCAACGCAGACATTCTCGTGAGCCTTCATTTCGACGGAAGCGAGAACACAAGCCTTTCAGGTGTCACGGTATACAACTCAGTGTTTGACAGATATGCTATGATGACCCTTTCAAATTCAATATGCCAAAATATTTCAAGCGCCGTTGGGATCTCCTCCAACGGAGTTAAAAGAAAGCACGACACTGAGGGCTATTACTGGAATTTTGAAAAGCAGTGGGACTGCCAGGATCCCTCCCTCGGAACTCTTTCCGATTACTACGGCATCCCCACATGGGGTGCAAAATTCGGTTTCCCTGCCATCATAGTCGAGCATGGATTTTTCTCCAACGCCTCCGACAGAGCAAAGCTTTTGGCAGACGGCGCCATGGAGGCTATGGCAAGGGCTGAGGCTCAGGCGATCATTGATTACTACACAAATCATACCCACGTATACGGATCAAGTCAGCTTGACTATCCTTCAAACTGCGTTTATCAGGGCAAATATTCTCAGCACTGCTCATATTGCGGACACAGAACAAACGTAGTGCCTGCCGATCCTGCTCCCGACAACCATTACTGGATCGAAATGGAGAGCATTGAGGCATCCTGCGGCGTTGACGGCAAGATAGGTCAGACCTGCCGTATAACTCAGACCTTGAAAAAGAAAGGCTGGCCGGGAGAAGAGCACGAAAACGTTATCATTATCCCCGCGCCTACTCAGCACTCGTATCAAATGATCAATCGGGTCGAGCCGACTCATACGGTCGACGGCTTTGAGGAATGGAAATGCTCCACTTGCTCCTCGTCCTTTAAGGACATACTCAAGGCGGAGGGCCATTCCTACGAATACGCCGGCTATAAGGAGCCTAACTGCACGGAAAGCGGCGGTCACTCGTATCAATGTACAAAATGCGCAAGCAGCTATACTGAAACAGAAAGCGCTCTCGGCCACAGCTACGAGCTTATATCCTCCCTTGATCCCACCTGTACCGAGGAAGGTAACACTGTTGAAAAATGCACGGTATGCTCCTTTGAGAACACTACAGTTATTCCTCCTTTGGGACACGATCTGCCTGAGGGAAGTGTTTTGGAGGCGTCCTGCATAGAAAAGGGCTACGTAAAGGGAACCTGCAAAAGATGCAACGCCGTTCTCGATGAGGAAACTCCCGCCCTCGGACATGACCTTGAAACAGTATCCGAATCTCCTGCGACCTGTTCGCTTGAAGGTAGCAGGGTCTCCGTTTGCACGGTATGCTCCACAGAGGTAGCCGAGACCCTTCCCCTTCTCGAGCACGTATACGAGGAAAGTGAAAACGTCCCTCCCACCTGCGAAAAAGAGGGATACGTGACGTATACCTGTTCCCTCTGCGCTCATACATATTCTGATAAAAAAGAAGCCTTGGGACACAAAAAAGGAACTGAAAAAGCTGTCGACAAAGAAGCAGGCTTTTTCAAGGCCGGATCCGCACATTTCTCCTGCCTGAACGGCTGCGGCAGAAAATATACAGTAAAGCTCCCTTCATTTATCGAAGAACACAGATTAGAGCTTATTATCGCTTCTCTTGCACTTATACTGTTGGCGGCGGCTGCTCTGCTTTTCATATTCTTTATGAAAAGGAAAAAATCCAAGGCAGAGATCAACGAAGCTCCTTTGGGCGACGACAACGAAGAAAAGCAGGATGAGGCATCCGAAGAGGACACCGCCGAAGAGTCTTCAGGTAATGAAGATACAAAAGCCGTTTCCGAGGAACAGCCCGAAGCAGAATCGGAAGACTCCACCTCAAAAGAGGACAAAGAAGCAACGGCAACCGTATAAATGCTTTCTTGTTTCGTCTTTTATGATATGCAAAGAGCTTCACATTTACAAACTATAATAAAAAGGGCTGTTGCAACAGCCTTTTTTCAGACTGTCGAAAAAGGCGCAGA
>JAFQNM010000263.1 GCA_017395885.1 Clostridia bacterium
TACCACAAGTTCCCCACATTCGGTCAGTTCGGTACATCCTACACAATCGATAACCTCGCATTCGGTTCTTACGACTTTGAGATCGTTAAGCTCGCAGGCGATATCGACGGTGACGGTGAGCTCTCCGCAGCTGACGCTACAATGATGAGACAGTTCCTTGCTGGTATCATCACTGTTGAGGAGTTTGGCGATGCATCCGTAGCTGACGTAAACGGCGACGGCGCTATCAACGCTAAGGACCAGCTCGCAATCAGAATCGCACTCGCTGCATAATCTGAGAGCAAGTTGATCAACTAACTCATAAACATTGCGCCCCCACAAAAGTGGGGGCGCTTTTGTCATTATAGTGGAAAGAAAAAGCTTGCAGATAAAGAAATATCTGCAAGCTTTAATTATTTATTGTCTGTAAGCATTTTTTGAATGCTTGGGAAGGGAGACAGACTTCTGTTAAGGATTCCGTGCATTGCTGCAATAGCAGTACCGTAATTTGTTATGGGTACGTTTGAGTCGGCACAAACTCTTGAGCGATACCTCATTTCCTTTTCCGTCAGCATACAGCCTCCACAGTGAATAACGAGTGCAAAGTCTGAAACGTCATCGGGAAACGTGTTGCCGGAGGTGAATTCAAACATGGGAGAAGCATTTGTAAATTCCTTTATCCAGGCAGGCAGCTTAACGCTGCCAATGTCGCCGCACTGTCTGTGATGGGTGCAACCCTCAGAGATCAGCACTCGGTCTCCGTCCCTCAATTTTGAAAGCTTAGCAGCTCCGAGCACAGCGTTTTTAAGATCACCCTTATAGCGTGCAAAAAGGATGGAAAATGAGGTTAGAAGAACGGATTCAGGAACGAGCCTTGAGACCTTGCCGAAGACCTGAGAGTCTGTAATAACCATTTTCGGCATTTCAGAGAAGGCACGAAGCGTACTTTCAAGCTCGTGATCTCTGCAAACTGTGGCAGAGCAGCCTGAGTCAAGTATATCCCGAATAGTCTGCTGCTGGGGGAGTATAAGCCTGCCCTTGGGAGCCGCCTTGTCTATGGGTGTAACGAGAACTATGCGGTCACCGGGAGAGAGCAGGTCACCAACGATTCGTCTGCCGCTCTCCTCTTTTTTTGATGTTTCTCCTATTTTTTCACGGAGTCGGTCGATGCCGGAGCCGGTTTGAGCGCTAACGTAAATGAAGTCGGCGCCCTCTTTTGGCTCCTCGCTCAAAAGATCTGCCTTATTGTAGACTGTAATGCAAGGGATATCTCTCTTTTTCATATGCTCAAGGAGCTCTTTGTCCCATTCTCTCAGCCCCTTGGCAGCATCAACAACGAGAATACCCACGTCGCAGGTAGCAAGCACCCTCTTTGCCTTGGCAACTCTCATTTCGCCGAGGCTGCCCTCGTCGTCGATTCCGGGAGTGTCTATGATCATAACGGGACCGAGGGGAAGCAGCTCCATTGCTTTTTTTACCGGGTCAGTCGTGGTTCCAAGCACCGGAGAAACAACGGAAAGCTCCTGGCCTGTAACGGCATTTACAACACTGGACTTACCTGCATTGCGCATACCGAAAAAACCGATATGCAGTCTGTCTCCGCCTGCTGTTTCATTAAGTGACATAATATTTCCTTTCTTGATTTTTCAGAGGGAAAATCAGAACCTGAAGTCACGGCGGTTGGAGCTTTTAATATCCTCAATGTTCTTCTTTGCTATGGCCTTGACCTTTTCGCCCGGAATTTTTTCAAGCTCCCTATCGATAAGCGCAAAGCCCACCTTCTGCGTTTCGGGAGTTGCGTAGTCAATGAGATATTCGGTAAGGGTCATAAGTGCGTTGGGATGGCAGCAGTTAAGAATCTGGCCGGACTTGCAAAGGCTCATAAAGCGGTCACCGGTTCTGCCTTCTCTGTAGCAGGCGGTGCAGAATGAGGGTATATGGCCCATTTCCATAAGCCAACGAACGACCTCATCAAGAGTTCTCTGGTCAGAAACGTCAAACTGCTCAGAGTCGTGAGGTCTTTCCTCCTCAGTATAGCCGCCGACGGATGTACGTGATGCACCGCTGATCTGGGAGA
>JAFQNM010000264.1 GCA_017395885.1 Clostridia bacterium
CAAAGATTCGTGAGACCTTCTACGGTTACTCATGCAATGAGGAGGAAACAGCAGACGTTATCCGCCGCACATACAACGACCGCTCTTATCTTGCAGACCCTCATACCTGCGTTGCTCTCGGCTGTCTTGAAAAGTACCGCAAGGATACGGGAGACTGCACCCCCTGTGTTGTTGCATCCACAGCAAGCCCCTACAAGTTCTCTCAGGACGTTTGCGCTTCTCTCGGAACACCCTGCTCATCTGACGAGCCTGCAATTATTCTGGGAACGCTTGAATCCCTCACATCCACCGAGGCTCCCGCACCCCTTAAGGCTACTCTTACGATGCCTGTTCGCTTTACTGAGGTATGCGATCCCGAGGAGATGGCTGACTGTATTTTCAGATAACCGATAGGAGGAAAAATGTCCCTCTTTTCCATTGCTGATCTTCATCTTTCCCTTTCAACGGACAAGCCTATGGACAAATTCGGCTCACGCTGGCAGGGATACACTGAAAAAATAGAAAACCGCTGGAGGGCTGTCGTTACAGACGAGGATACTGTTATCGTTCCCGGTGACATATCCTGGGGAATTGACCTTGACGAGGCTCTTGCTGACCTGAAGTTCATCGATGCCCTCCCCGGGAAAAAGATAATTGGCAAGGGCAACCATGATTACTGGTGGTCTACCGTTACAAAAATGAGGACCTTCTTTGTTGAAAACGGGATTACCACTATTGATTTTCTTTACAATAATGCCATCGAGACCGATGACGCCATTATTGCCGGCACAAGAGGCTGGTACGTTGAAGAAAAGCTTCAGGTTACGGAAACCGCCGATTACAAAAAGATCGTGGCTCGCGAAAATGCAAGACTTGAGATGAGCCTTAGGGAGGCTGTTAAGCTTCGCGGCGATAGCTCAAAGCCCATTCTCGTCTACTTTCATTTCCCTCCCGTTTTTAAAAGCTTTCGCTGCGATGAGTTCATTGAAACGATGAAGAGATACGGGATCAAAAACTGCTATTTCGGTCACATACATTCCAACTACCTGATACCCAGAACTGTGGAAACAGACGGAATTATGATGACTATCATCTCTGCGGATTATCTCGATTTTGTGCCAATGATCACTTTCCCGGAGCGATATTAATAGTTTTTTAATATTTTTTCTGAATTTTGCCGTCTTGCATAAAAAATTCCAAAAAAATTGTTGACTTTTAACGGCAACATCGGTATTATATATAGAGGCAATTTAACTCACTAAATAAGATGCAAGGAGTATATAAAAATGAGTCTTATTTCTGCTAACAATATTGACAAGAACCTTTATGAGCTTAAGATCGGCATTGATGCCGACAAGTTTAATGCTGCGGTAAACCGTGTTTACACAAAGCAGGCTAAGAACATCACTGTTCCCGGCTTCAGAAAGGGCAAAGCTCCCCGCTCTATCATTGAAAAGATGTACGGTAAGGGCGTTTTCTATGAGGATGCTATCAACGATCTTATTCCCGAGGTTTATACAGAGGCTCTTAAGGAGTCTGCTCTTGAAGTTGTAAGCCAGCCTGAGTTCGACATCGAAGAGGTTTCCGAAAACGGCGTTGTTCTCCTCGCTAAGGTATACGTAAAGCCTGAGGTTTCCATTAAGGGCTACAAGGGCATTGAGGTAACTAAGGATACTATCAGAGTTACTGCTAACGAGATCCGTGCTGAGATCGACCGCGTTCGCGAGCGCAACTCCAGAATGATCGACGTTACTGACCGTGCTGCTCAGATCGGTGATACTGCAAACATCAATTACGAAGGCTTTGTTGACGGCGTTGCTTTCGACGGCGGCAAGGCTGAGGGCGCTGACCTTATTCTCGGCTCCGGACAGTTTATTCCCGGTTTCGAGGATCAGATCGTAGGCCACAACATCGGTGACGAGTTCGACGTTAACGTTAAGTTCCCTGCTGAGTACCATGCAGCTGAGCTGGCTGATAAGGATGCTACCTTTAAGTGCAAGCTCAACGGTCTCAAGCTTAAGGAGCTTCCCGAGCTTGACGACGAATTCGCTCGTGACGTTTCCGATTTCGATACTCTCGCTGAATACGAGGCTGACGTTAAGGCTAAAATCAGAGAGAAGAAGGAAGCTGAGGCTGACCGCAACGTTGAGGACCAGCTCATCGATGCTATAATCGAAAAGCTCGTAGCTGATATTCCTGAGGCTATGTACGAGGCTGAAACAGAGAACTTCGTTCGTGACTACGATACAAGACTCCGTATGCAGGGCCTCGACCTTAAGACATACTTCCAGTACACCGGTATGGATCTCGACACTCTCCGTGCTCAGATGCGTCCTCAGGCTGAAAAGCAGGTCAAGACACGTCTCGCACTTGAGAAGATAGCTGCACTTGAGAACATCGTTGCTTCTGAGGAGGAGATCGAGGCTGAATATACTCGTCTCTCCGAGGCTTACGGCATGGAGGTTGCTAAGATCAAGGAATCTATCGCTGCTGAGGATCTTGCTGAGGACATCAAGGTCAAGAAGGCTGTTGACCTCATCAAGGCCGAGTCTGTTGTTGTTAAGAAGTCTGCTGCAAAGAAGTCTGCCAAGAAGGCTGACGACGCAGAGGCTCCCGCAACTGAAGAATAATCAGAATATCTTATCAGTTACCGCTGCCATACCGGCAGCGGTGATTGTGATTATACCCACTTTTTAACTCTTTTTTGACAAATTATTACGAAAGGAATTTATAATAATGGCACTTGTACCTACCGTCATTGAACAGACCAGCCGTGGAGAACGGGCTTATGACATTTATTCCAGACTTCTTAACGACCGTATCGTTTTCCTTAGCGATGAGGTTAACGACGTTACTGCGTCTCTCGTAGTTGCTCAGCTCCTTTTCCTTGAGGCTCAGGATCCCGACAAGGATATCTGTCTCTATATCAACAGCCCCGGAGGAAGCGTTTCTGCCGGCCTCGCTATCTATGATACAATGAACTTCATAAAGTGTGATGTTTCCACTACCTGCATCGGTATGGCTGCTTCTATGGGTGCTTTCCTTCTCTCCAGCGGAGCAAAGGGCAAACGCTTTGCTCTACCCAACAGCGAGATAATGATCCATCAGCCTCTCGGCGGAATGCAGGGTCAGGCATCCGATATAAAGATCCATGCAGATCATATTCTCAGAACAAGACAGAGACTTAACGAGATCCTCGCTAAAAACACAGGCAAGCCTCTCGATATCATCGAAAGAGATACAGACAGAGATAACTTCCTCTCTGCAATCGAGGCTATGGAATACGGCCTCGTTGATAAGGTAATCGAAAAGAGATAAAATTCCCATCGGAGTAATTATGTCTACAAACAATCATGAAAATCAGCGTCACTGCTCATTCTGCAACAGAACAGAGCATCAGGTGACCTTTCTTATCCCTTCTCCCACAGGTCACTATATATGTGATAGCTGCATCGAGATATGCAATGAGATCATTTATGACCACACTCACGAGGAATCTGAGTTTACTCTTAGTGCTGATACTCTTCCCCGCCCCCGTGAGATAAAGGAAACTCTTGACCGTTATATTATTGGCCAGGACAATGCTAAGATAAGTCTTTCCGTTGCGGTTTACAACCACTACAAGCGTCTGCTTTTCAAGGATGCAAAGAAGAAAACAACATCTGACGACGAGGATGACATTGAGCTTCAGAAAAGCAACGTTCTACTTATAGGTCCTACAGGCGTAGGTAAAACCTATCTCGCTCAGACTCTGGCCAAAACACTTAAGGTTCCCTTTGCTATTGCGGATGCCACTACTCTTACCGAAGCAGGCTACGTTGGTGAGGACGTTGAGAACATTCTTCTCCGCCTTATTCAGGCTGCTGATTACGATATTGAAGCGGCAGAGCACGGTATTATCTACATTGATGAGATCGACAAAATCTCCAGAAAAAGTGAAAACAGGTCTATTACACGTGACGTTTCCGGCGAGGGTGTTCAGCAGGCTTTGCTCAAGATCCTTGAGGGAACGGTCGCAAACGTTCCTCCTCAAGGCGGCAGAAAGCATCCCAACCAGGAGTTTATTCGCATTAACACCGAAAACATTCTCTTTATTTGCGGAGGTGCTTTTGATACGCTGGACAAGATAATTGAGGAGCGTAAGGGTAGATCTACTATGGGCTTTGGCGGAGAGGTCAAAACCCGTGAGCAGAAAAAGAAAACAGCTATTTTTAAAGACGTTTCAGCTCACGATATTGTAAAGTTTGGTCTTATCCCCGAGCTTGTTGGCCGTTTGCCCGTTATTGTTGGCCTTGAAAATCTTGACGAGGACGCACTCGTCAGAATCCTTAAAGAGCCTAAAAACTCCCTCACAAAGCAATACACGAAGCTTTTCGAGCTTGACGGCGTAAAGCTCAGATTTGACAACGAAGCTCTTGCTGCTATTGCAAGATTGGCCATTGAAAGAAACACAGGCGCAAGAGGTCTTCGTTCAATAATCGAAGAGCATATGACTCAGATCATGTACGATATCCCCTCCAGAGACGATGTTCTTGAGGTAAGAATAACAAAACGGTGCATCGAAAATGGCATTGCCCCTTCACTGAAGCTAAAAAAAGCAAATCAAGATAACGCAGAGTAACAAAGAAATCCTCCTTTGAGAAAAGGAGGATTTCTTTGTTTGATTATTTCACAAAAAATCAAGCGGACAGCTTTCGCTGTCCGCTGATTGATTATTTAGGTTAACTAAATATTAGTTAGCTCTTCTCTTGCGTCTGATAACTACTACAGCTGTACCAGCTACGAGAACTACTGCAAGAGCAACAACGATGAACATCATGTTATCACCTGTTACAGGAGCTCTGTTATCATCCTGCTCGCCCTCGCCGCAAACGGAGCATACACCATTTACATAGTTATGACCTGTAGCGGGGATTGTGAGGCTGAGGTAAGCTACATTGTACTTGCACTCAGCATCGGAGAAGTGAGTATCACACTCCTCGCAGTACCAGTACTCAGCCATACCGTTAGTGGTACATGTTGCTGCAACTGCTGCAACGTGCTTAGCCTCTGCATCTGCGGGAATTGTAAGGTTCATTCTATTAGTGAGCATTGTGCCGGCCTCGTCAGCATATACTGCTTCGCACTCAGGGCAGAACCAGTACTCTTCTGTACCGTTAGCGTGGCAAGCCTCTACCTTTTCCATATGAACGAGCTCGCAATCAGGAGCGATCTCAAGGTTCTTTCTGTTTGTGAGGATGAGGCCCTCTGCGTCTTCATATACGCAGTCGCATTCAGGGCAGTA
>JAFQNM010000265.1 GCA_017395885.1 Clostridia bacterium
CGATATCTCCTGGATTAATAGTTTTCATGGTCTGCTCGAGCATCTCAGCAAAATTTTCTTTTTGCTCAATCATGGTTTTAACCTCCTGTATTACACTGAACGGCGTGGATGCACCGGCAGCAATTGATATTTTGTTACATTCGGGAATGACCATCTCCCGAAGAGACTCTGCGTTTTCGCAGAGGAAGGTGTTTTCACACCTTTTTTTGCAAATCTCAAAAAGCTTGACAGTATTGGAAGAGCCTCGGCTGCCGATCACTATAACCGCATCGGAGCTGTCTGCCAGAAGCTTTGCCTCTGTCTGTCTTTCTTCCGTAACATTACATATTGTATCAAAAATTTTAGCATTTGTATATAGTTTTTTGAGAATTTCCAAACATTTTTTCCATTCAGACAGCTTTTGTGTAGTCTGAGCGGCAACAGAAACGGAAATTTCTTCCATTTTGGGAGCTTTTTTCGAGGAGATCCACTCCTCTATAGCCTCCGCATTATCAAAAACGAGGCTTTCTCCCCTGCAGCAGCTGATGATGCCCTGAACCTCGGGATGCTCTGCGGCACCGATCAGGATAAAGAGCTTGCCCTCGCCGGAGTTTTCTCTTGCGATCTTTCTCACCTTATTAACGTAGGGGCAGGTACAGTCGAGAACCTTGAGATTCCCCGTTTCCTTTTCGCAAGCCTTCAGCACCTCCAGATTTTCAAGCAGCTCGCCGTGTGCTCGGATGATAACGGTGATCCTCTCGCCCCCTCTTGCTCTCTCGCAAACGGAAGGGATATCCCCCTGTGAGAGCTCACCAACACCCTTGGCCTTAAGCTGTGCAACGTATCCGTCATTATGGATGATTCGGCCGAGAGTATAGATCCTTCCGCAATCGGCTCCCTTTTCTCCCGCCATTTTTTCAGCAACGTCGGTAGCTCTTTTAACTCCAAAGCAAAAGCCTGCGTGCTTTGCAACCCTTATCTCAGCCATTATTTGTTCTTTCCTTTCTCTGCAAAAACGGTCTCTCCCATCGTGCAGATCCGGTCAAAAATAAGCTCGCTGGCCTTTTTATATTCTTCCTTGCCGCCGTTTTCAAGGCCGAGACTTCCATAGGGAATAGGCTCCCCGAAGTATATCTCCGTTTTCTTGAAGGGGCGCACGTGGTTGTTTTTCGTTTTGATATAGACAGGTACCACATCACACTTTGCACGGTATGCGATAAGACCCACACCGTGGCGGACCTCAGTTTCTCTGGGATCCTTATGAGGCTGTCTTGTTCCCTGAGGAAAAATGCCGACGGCACTGCCCTCCTCTATAATGGAAACGGTCTTACGGAGCGCCGCAACGTCTCCTCCCTTACGGTCAACAGGGTATGCTCCGAGAGCTGTAATGATCTTTCCTATAATGGGAACGGAGAAAAGCTCCTTTTTTGCCATATATCTGATCTGAACGTCGGAAACGGCAGACATAACGATAACGTCGTAAAGGGCCGTATGGTTTGCGCAAACGATAACGCCCCTGTCTGAGGGGATATTCTCACAGCCGTGAGCCTTGATGCCGAAGATAAGGCGTGCGGGGCCGCTGAGAACCGCCTTGAAGCCGCTGTATGTTTTATTCTTCTTAGCCATAATTCTTCAGCAAAGAGATCTGTTGAGCTTTGCTCTGATAATATTGAGAGCATGGTCGTGAGTTTCCTCAAGGCTCATATCAGAGTTATCCACAAAAATAGCATCGTCCGCAGGGATAGCGGGAGCAACTGCACGGTTCTTATCGTTAGCGTCTCTCTTGATGATATCCTCAAGAACCTCCTCAAAGGAGCTTGTATCGCCCTTTTCCATAAGCTCTGCATGGCGGCGGCGTGCTCTTGCACGGGGGCTTGCCTCAACGAAGAGCTTAACGTCTGCATCGGGCATAATAACCGTGCCGATATCTCGGCCGTCCATAATAACGTTGCCCTCGGCAGCCATTCTCTTCTGGATCTCAAGAAGGAAGGAGCGAACTGCGGGCACTGCACTTACAGCGGAGGCATACATGGACATTTCGGGAGTTCTTATAAGGTCGGAAACGTCCTCACCGCAGAGGATAACTCGCTGGCCTGCCTCTGTATAGCAAATAGAGATCTGAGCCTCGGGAAGAAGCCTTGTAACCTTTGAGGCCTCGTTCAGGGGAACACCGTTTCTCTTGGCATAAAGGCCAACGGTGCGATAAAGCGCACCCGTATCAACGTAAACAAGGCCGAGTGTTTTGGCAAGACTCTTTGCAAGAGTGCTCTTGCCGCTTCCGCTGGGGCCGTCTATGGCGATTCTGATCTTCATAATAATACCGTTCCTTTTCTTTTTTTACGGCAAACGCCGTGTGTTTAAAGAGGCTGACCCTCAAGCTCTTCTGCATATTCTGCGGCGCTCTGTCCCGCCATTCTGCCCGTTGACCAGGCTATTTGCAGGTTGTATCCGCCGGTATATGCATCAACGTCTATGATCTCGCCTGCAAAAAACAGGCCGGGGATCTTATTGCACATCATTGTTCTGGGGTGAAGCTCTCTTGTATCCACGCCTCCGCAGGTGACTACCGCCTCATCGAGAGAGCGGAAGGACTTGGGAGATAGGGTGAGATGCTTCAGGGTATGGAGGAGAGATCGTCTTTCCTCCTTTGTTATCTCGCCGGATTTCTTTCTCGGATCGATGCCGCAGCGAAGGATCACCTCATCGATAAGCTTCAGGGGAAGCAGGTCTCCGAGGGAGTTGACGAAATCTCTTGCCGCATATTTTTTCAGGTCTCCGATAATACGGCGATCAAGCACGTCCTCATCGAGGGCGGGCTTCAGGTCTATTTCAAGTTTGTAGGAATCAACGGGGGCCGCCTGCATATGTGCGCTTGCCGACAGCACCAAGGGGCCGCTGATGCCGAAATGGGTAAAGAGCATTTCTCCAAGCTCAGAGTGAACGACACGGTCGCCGCATAGAAGGGTGAGCTTGACGTTTTTCAGAGAAAGGCCCATAAGGTGAGCCGTTTTATCCTTCAGCACTATGGGTACGAGGGATGGCTTCAAGGGCGTAACGGATATTCCCATATCCTTGGCCATTTTGTGTCCGTCGCCGGTGGAGCCTGTGCCGGGGTAGGAAACGCCCCCTGTTGCAACAACAACTGCCGAATGGCGGACGTCTCCGTCGCCGAGGCGAACACCCACTGCGCAAGAATTCTCTGTGAGCACAGAGAGAACACGGCGGTGAACTATTTCGCAGCCCATATCACGTATGTATTTTTCAAGCGCCCCGGAAATATCTGCCGCTTTGTCCGAAACGGGGAAAACTCTCCGTCCCCTCTCTGTTTTCAAGGGAACACCGAGACCCTCAAAATAGGCAATGCAATCCTCCGGAGTGAATTTGTATACGGAGGAATAAAGAAACTTTTTGTTTGTGATAACGTTTTTGAGTATTTCATCCGGAGAGCAGTTATTGGTAACGTTGCATCTGCCCTTGCCGGTTATTCGCAGCTTTTTTCCAAGCAGCCGGTTAGGCTCGTATAGGGTGACCTGCATGCCTGATTCAAGTGCGGCAGCGGCGGCCATCATACCTGCGGCGCCTCCGCCGATAACAGCAATGCTCATTTGTCGAGCCCCTTTGTTTTATCATAAACACCGTATGCATCCCAAACGTTTTCAAGGTCCTGCAGGGCCTGTGCCACCTGCTCGCGCTTCTTAACGCCTATTGCGGCAAGAAGTGCATTGATGATGGAGAGGGGAGCAACGAGAGAATCTGCAAAGGAGGCCATATCACTCTTTGCAAAGAGGGCTGCGGCCGCATCCTTGGCAATGGGGGACGAGGGCCCGTCTGTTATGGCAACAACGTTTGCACCTCTGGAGGCTGCAAAGTCTGCAGCGTTTATAAGGCGCCTGGAGTATCTGGGGAAGCTGATGGCGATAACCGTATCTCCCTTTTTAACTCGCATAAGATGCTCAAACATCTCACTGCCGCTGGCATTTCTCACAAGGTGAACGTTGGGGAATATAAGGCTGAGGTTATAGTCGAGAAATTCTGCAAGGGAGAAGGATGATCTCATTCCGATAATGTATATGGCACCGGCAGAGAGTATCGCTTCAACGGCGCTGTCAAAGGCACTTCGGTCAATAGATTCAAGGGTAGAGCGGATCCTTTCCGCATCAGCGGTAAGAACGGAGTCCAGAACGCTGCCCTCGGCAAATCTGTCGTTGGCAACCTCCATACGCTGAACGGCGGTGAGCCTTTTTCGCAGGCTCTCCTGCATGGCACGATGGAGCTCGGGGTATCCGTCAAAGCCAAGCTCAATGGCAAAGCGGACAACGGTGGACTCAGAAACACCGGCAACCTCGCCAAGGCGGGAGGCTGTCATATAAGCAGCCTTTTCGCAATGCTCGGTAATGTAGGCAGCGATCCTTTTCTGTCCCTTGGACATTTCGGGTAAAGCGTTTTCAATAATATCAATAAGATCAGAGGGCATACTATGTCCTTTCTCAGCCGCACAAAATTAAATCTGCGTGCAGGCATCATTATCTAATATAACATTATAAATAAAATATGAAAAAAGTCAAGTGCAATGAGATTGGTAGAGGAGGAAAAAAGTATTGCTTTCTTCTCCTAAAACGCAAAAAGTCTTTTGGAAGCATTGCTTCCAAAAGACTTTTCAACATAATATCAAGCGTTGAGCTGGCCGGCAGGTGCGCCCAGGCTTCTTATTCTCGCAATTCTCTTTTCGTTTGCAGGGTGGCTGGAGGAGAGAGCCGCAAAGAGACCCTTAGAGCCGCCGGAGGAGCCGAAGCTCTCAAGCACCTCGCAAAGCTCCTCGCCGTAGCCGCAGTTATGGGCATACTCATCTGCCTCATACTCGTTACCTCTGCTGGAGCTCATGCAGAGCCAAACGCCCAGCTGTGTCCAGAGCCACATAAGGATGGACAGCATAAAGTCTGCTATAACACGACCAAGCCCCATGAATATGGAGGCAATGACTCCACCTATGTTGTCGCTGAGGATGGCTGTCATTATCTCGGCAAAGCCCATAATGAGGTTTGTGAGAACTCTGATAACAACGAAAATGGCAGTTACGATCATGTTGCCTACGGATACGACCAGAATCGCATCCGTATCCTTGTGAGCGAGGTGGCCAAATTCGTGAGCAAGAACGCCCTTGATGTGCTCATCGCTGTACCGGAAGAGGCCGCGTGTTACACAAATGGTCTTTCTGCCGGTTGCGAATGCATTGGGATCCTCGCTTTCGCTGATGAAGAGCTTAACGTTGTTGGGAAGCTCAGGGTTTCTTGCCTTTGCTCTTGAATAAACCTCATCAAAGAGGGGCTGCATACGGGCAATATCCGCTTCGTTCTTCATCTTTTTGCAGCCTGTCTGCAATCTGAGGATCCACTCTCCGATGGGAGAGAGGGCAATAACGAGGGAAACAAGATAGATGCCGAGGCCCAGGAATGCGCCGCCCACGGAAGAAAATCCGCCGCTGAAAAGGAAAACGATGAGGGCCGTATTAAGAACCAGCCAGATAATGAGACCGATGTTTCTCTTTCTGAACAGATTCTTGAAAAAGTCAAGAATGTACATACTTTTTCTCCTTTATGTATTCGTTTGTTTGCTACATTTTGATAATATCACAAAATGTTACAAAAGTCAATAGTATTTTTCATAAAATTTATGTTTTTTTGTAAAAAATATCTTTAAAAAAGCAAGCCTTGATTTCCCCTTTTTTATATGGTATATTATAGGATAGAAAGGTATGACAGATCTGCCCTGCGATCTGTATGGAAAGGCTTGGTTACATTATGGACAAAAATACTGTACTTTCTCTTTTGAAGGAGATCAAAAAGGCTCGCGAGGAGGGCTCCGGCAAGCTTCCCCGCAACAGCTTTTATCTGGACTACGACAAGGTAGTATGCTGTGAGCGAGAGGTGGGAGAGAGCCGCTTTCCCTATGATACCGACGGACTTGTTGTTTGGCTTCGCTCCACCGGCTTTATAGATTCTTTGGAATCCACCTTC
>JAFQNM010000266.1 GCA_017395885.1 Clostridia bacterium
CTTCTCACCCTTGGGAAGCATCTTAACATCATCTGCGGAGATTCCCTTCAAAGCGAAAAGAACGATAGCATAAGTCACAGCCGCAAGGAGAATTGCGCCTACAACTGCAATCTTATCGGAAATAACAGAGGAAATAAGGGCAAACGAGAAATAAGCAACAAGTGCACAGGATATGCCTGCAAGAAGAGGCTTACCGAAAAGGCCCGAGAGCTTAGGCATGATTCCAACGTGCTTTTTGATGAAATAAAGGTTGAGAAGAGTAACCGTCAGGTAGCAGAGGAAGGTGGAGATAGGTGTGCTCTTCATACCGATATGCTGAATAAGAACGAAGTTTGTAACGATCTTCACCGCTGCACCTGCAAGCATTGAAATGAGAGGCTTGCGCTCAAATCCTGCAGACTGGAGCACGGCATTGGAAACTGAGAGAATACAGATAAACGCTGTAGAAGGTGCAAGGAGTGTAAGAAGAGGATAAGCAAGCTCAACGGAGCTCTGCTTGAACAGCAGGCTGAGAATAGGCTTTGAAAGTGCTGCAAGGCCCAGTCCGCAAGGAATACCCACCATCATAGCAACTCTCATAGAGGATTCTGTTACTATTCTGCACTTTTCCATGTCTCCTCTTTTCTTGGCCGCCGTCAGCAAAGGAACGATGGAATAAGAAATAGGATAGATCAGTACGGGAGGCAGGTTGAACATAGGTACGGCAAGAGATGTGTAGTTACCGTAAAGCTCAGTTGCCGCAACCTGAGAAAGGCCGGTAGACTGGAGAAGCCTCTGAACTATAGCTGCATCTATAAGGTTTGTAAGGCTCATAACAGAGGCGCTTACGGTTATGGGCAGGGCAATAAGCAATATTTTTTTGATAAGCTGGCCTGTGGGAGAGACCTCACCGTTTTCGCCAAGCTCCTCCACAAACTGGGCATCATACTGCTTTTCCTTGAAGAACATTTTTGCAATTACCATACAAAGCATTCCCGCAAGAGCACCGGTTGTGAGACCTATGGTTGCATATGCTGCCTGAATATGAATAGCATATCCCTGATTCTTTGCAAACAGGGCAAAGGCTATACCGATACCAAGCTTACAGGCAGCCTCAAGAAACTGTGATATAGCGGTGGGAACCATCTGCTGGTAGCCCTGGAAATAACCTCTCAGTGCACTGGAGATGCAGATAAACAGCAGAGTGGGGGCTATTGCGATAATAGAATATTTTGTAGGCTCTGCACCGATAGCCGAGGACATAAGTCCCGAGCCGAAGAACATTATCATAGTTGAGATAATGCCTATGCAGATAAATAAAAGCATAGCGATTCTGTATATGCGCTTTACCTGCTTTATCTGCCTGTTTGCTCGGCTGTCCGATATCATAATGGAAATAGCCGTGGGCAGGCCTGCGGTTGATACCATATAAAGATAAGTATAGAAAGTATAGGCAGAGTTATAATAGCCCATTCCCTCATCGCCTATGATACGGTTCATAGGGATCTTGAACATTAGACCGATAACCTTTACCACAAGGTTGGTTATGGTGAGAACAAGAACTCCCGAGAAGAAGAGCTTTGTTGTATTTTTCTTTTTAGTATTGCTGTCGATCATAAAAACTCCGTTAAATTTGCTCACTCTGAAAACTCATGAAGAAGAGATCCCTCCGGCATCATATCGTGAGTAAAAAGCCTGCATGGGATCTTCAATAGTCTTTCTCTTAAGCTGAAAACCTCATCAGCTCTCGGGCCAAAGGCAGGATACCCCTCAGAAAGACTAAGAAACTCTTTTCCCACCATAAATATCTCATATGGAATGAGAGAATTAATGCTCATATTCTCTCCCCCAACATATGGAAATATATTCTTTTCCTCATTACTGCGAACGTTTTCCCAGAGGATCATAGTATTTTCAACGTCCGTTCCCCTGTGGTAATGGTCTCTGACAGTACGGCGCATAAGCCTCATCTCGTGAGGAGAGAAGCTGACGTCTCCAACCGTTACTCCATCAGCAACACAAATAAAGAGGCTCACCCTCTTGAAGGAATCGAGGCAGGAGAGTATCTCGGGATAGATCGCCTGAATACCCTCGAAAATGAATATTTCATTAGACTCGGGAACGTGAGGCGTGAGGGAAACACGTCTTCTCAGAGTAAAATCGTATTTAGGCAGATAAGCCTCTGAAAAGCTTGCAAGCTGCTCTGCTGTTTTTCTGAAGAACTCAGTATCAATAGCAGATGCTCCCTCAAAATCGCAGATCCCAAGGCGAGCCATATCATCCTCGGAATAATAGAAATCGTCTATTGAGATAACCGTTGCCTTCTTTCCCATCTCGGCAAGAGCGCTGATGAGAATAGAGGCAGCAGTAGTCTTACCCGAGCAGGTAGGGCCTGCAAGAGTAACGGCACGGCAATCCTCACTTGCTGCAATATACTGAGCAACACCTCTTACAGAAGCACGAAACTCAGCCTCGCAGTCATCAACAAAGGCACGAGCCATATCAATGGAATCAAGCTTTGCAATATCAATTATCATAATCAGAAATATTCACGGTAAAAGGCCAAGGAAGCATCCATAAGAGCCGTGAATCTCTTTTCGGCACTTCCCTTCTCTTTATCGAGATACTCATAGGGATACTTTGTTTCGCATATGCGGCTGATCTTCATATTAGAGGTGTCGGGAGAAACCAGCTTAGTCATAGCAGAAGCACCAATGCCAAACACAGTATGTATCTCTTCCATCATAAATATATTATAGAGGCACTCGTGTCCATTCACACAAAAGCCTGCATTTTCAAGATTTGCCGCAGTATTTTTCTGCTTATATAGATAATAAGGCTCATAGCCTGCTGCAATAACAGACCGCTGAGCTGCATCAAGCGCCATTGTTGTATTCATATCCTCTCTATGGTAAACGTCGCTGCTGTTTTTAATATCAGCAGCTCTTTTAACGTAGAAGGTATGAACTGTAATATTTGTGGGAGAAAGAGATACTATTTTATCTGCAGAAGCTGCAAAACTCTCGAAATGCTCACCGGGCAGACCTGCAATAAGATCAACGTTAATATCGCGTATGCCGCTTTCAAGAGCATTTGAATAGGCTCTGAGAAAATCCTCAGAGGTATGTCTTCTGCCAATTGAGCGGAGTATCTCATCATTCATTGTCTGGGCATTAACGCTGACTCTTGTAACACCGCCCTCTGCAAGTATCCTCATTTTTTCCCGTGTTATAGTATCCGGCCTACCTGCCTCAACGGTAAACTCATCGAGAGATGAAACGTCGATCTCACGATTGACCGCGTCTATCAGTATCTTCAGCTGAGACTCATCAAGAGTTGTAGGCGTGCCGCCACCTATATAAACGGTTGCAACACGGATACCGAGGCGCCGAATTATCTCAAAGGTATTTTTTATATCCTCACAAAGCCTGACGATATAATCGGGAACAAGGCTCAAAAGCGTTGGAGATGAATAGGAGACAAAAGAGCAATATGCACATCTCGTAGGGCAAAAAGGGATTGCAATGTAAACGCTGCACTCACGTCTTCTCTCCGGAGAAACGAAGAAGCTCTCCTTTTTTGCAGTTGCGAGGGCAAGGCTTGCCTTTTCGGGAGAGCAAAGGAAATCCTCAGTGAGCCTGAGAAGAACCTCCTCATCGCAAAGACCTGCCTCAAGCATATCAAGACAAAGCTTTGCAGGGCGAACTCCCGTTATCATTCCCCACGGAGGAACGCTTTGGCAAAACTCTCTGCCTGCACGAAGCATGGCGCCGCCCGCCGCAAGCTTACAAAGCATATCAGAGCTTACTCTGGCTGCAGTTTCGGGAGGGGGCTCGTATTCTGCAAAGGCTGTATTCTCGCCCTCTTTAATTTCAACAGTACCTCTGACTCGGCCGTTTTCTTCAGCCACCGTCATAGTAACTACAGGCTCGCCTCCGCTTCCGTCCTCGGGAAACTTTGATCCCGGAAAGAACAGAAGCACAAGTGTTTCGCTGTAATACCTGCTGATATTACCGTTATTATATAAGGTCATAATTCTCTGATACCTCTGAGAACTCTGGAATCCATTGATATGGTAACAGGTCCGTCATTAACGAGAAAGACTTTCATATCCGACTGGAACTTTCCTCTTGCAACCGCAGGAACAAGACTCTCCATATAGCTGCAAAAATATTCAAACAGCTCGTTTGCGCGGTCGGGCTTTGCACTTCTTATAAAGTCAGGTCTGTTACCCTTTTTATATCCTGCAAGAAGGGTGAAATTCGGAACCACCATAACGCTTCCGCCGATATCGTTAACGGAAAGGTTCATCTTATCCTCGCTATCAGTGAAAACACGGAGCTTTGATATCTTATCGCAAAGAAGCCTTGCATCCTGTTCATCATCCTCTGCAGAAACACCGAGAAGAATAAGAAATCCCTTGCCGCACTGAGAGTACGGCTCTCCGTCTGCAACTACAGCGGCCGACTCTATTCTTTGAAGAACAGCTATCATTTTAATTAAATCCTCTGACAACATTATTTACGTGAGGCACGTTGCGAAGTCTGGAAACCACGGAATTAAAGTGACCGATATCCTTACAGGTAAACTTGAGAGTAACGGCGATGGAATCCTCGCTTGTTTTTCTCGTATTGATATGCAGGATGGAAACACGCATATCGGCAAGAGCCGCCGTGATATTAGCAATAACACTTATATCGTTATCTGCGTATATCTGGGTAACGGCCTCATAGATGCCTGCATTATTCTGCTTGACCTCGGAAAGATCCCACTCTGCTCTGATCCAGCGGTGGAAGAACTCCTCGGTCTTCATTCCGTTTGCAACGTTGGGACAATCACGCTTATGGATAGAAACACCGTAGCCCTTGGTGATGAATCCGATAATGGGGTCACCGGGCAAGGGATTACAGCATTTTGCAAATTTAAAGGCACAGCCGCGCTCACCGTCAATAATAATACCGCCGGATTTTCCGTTTGAGGGGGGTGCAACAGTCTTGACCTCATCAGCCTCGATAACCTTCTGAGGCTCCTCCTCAGGCTTAACGACCTTTTCAACCTCATCGCGAAGCTTGGGAAGGATCTTGGAGATAGGCATACCGCCGTAGCCAACGGCATTACAAAGATCGTCTGCCATCTGCATACCTACACGTTTAGCTACAGCACCAATGATCTCCGTGCGGATGGAGTCTGTAGTATTTTTTGAGATGCGGATGATCTCACGGTCAAGATCTGCTCTTCCGATGGCAATATTCTCATCCCTCTTTTCCTTCTTGAACCACTGTCTGATCTTACTTCTTGCCTCACCGGTCTTAACTATTTTAAGCCAGTCTCTGCTGGGACCCTTGGAAGATGAGGAGGTTATGATCTCAACGATCTCTCCGTTCTGAGGACAGCGGTCAATGGGAGCTATCATACCGTTGATCTTGGCACCGATCATACGGTTACCCACCTGAGAGTGGATAGCATAGGCAAAGTCAATAAGAGTAGATCCCTGAGGAAGCGCTATAACGTCTCCCTTTGGAGTGAACACAAAGGTCTCATCGTGGAATATATCTATCTTGAGAGAATGCATAAAATCGTCAGGATCAAGATTCTCATCCTCAGACTCGATAAGACGGGAGATCCACTCAAGCTTCTCATCGATCTCCTCCTTGCTCTGTGCACCGGATTTGTACTTCCAGTGAGCAGCAATACCATATTCGGCAACGTGGTGCATCTCACGGGTTCTTATCTGAACCTCAAAGGGGATACCTGCTCTGCCGATTACCGTTGTATGGAGAGACTGATACATATTGGGCTTAGGAGTTGAGATATAGTCCTTGAATCTGCCGGGCATGCTCTTATACATCTCGTGTATGATACCGAGAGCCGTATAGCATTCAAGCTCGGTTTCAACGATTATACGGAGTGCATAAAAGTCATAGATCTCGTCAAATTCCTTAGACTGGTTATACATTTTACGGTAGATACTGTAAACCGTTTTAACTCGACCCTCAAGAGTGAACTTAAGATTATATCTTTCCAGCTCCTCGGAAACGCTCTTTCTGACGCTTGTTATAAAATCTCTGTTCTGACCGTACTTCTCTTCTATATGGTTTGTAACCTCGGAATATCCTATTGGGTCAAGATACAGAAGTGCCAGATTCTCAAGCTCCTGCTTTATACGCTGTATACCGAGACGGTGAGCGAGAGGTGCATATACGTGCATTGTCTCAAGGGCAGTTGTTCTTCTCTTATGCTCAGGCTTTGCATCCAGAGTTCTCATATTATGAAGCCTGTCGCAAAGCTTGACAAAGATAACTCTGATATCCTTGGACATAGCAAGAAGCATACGGCGGATGTTCTCCATCTGTGCCTCTTCCTTGTCCTCAATATTCATATCAACAAGCT
This sequence comes from Clostridia bacterium, assembly GCA_017395885.1. GTDB lineage: Bacteria > Bacillota > Clostridia > Oscillospirales > CAG-272 > Avispirillum. The sequence goes on from JAFQNM010000266.1 coordinate 6,370, forward strand.
TTGTGAGACCGTCCACCAGCATAGCAACGTCCTTGCCGAAGTAGCCTGCAATAGTCTCAAGATTGGTCTTTTCAGAGCAATCCTCAACCGTATCGTGAAGAAAGGCAGCACAGATGGAATCCGTATCAAGGCCGAGCGCCGCAACTATCTCCGCAACGGAAATAGGGTGCACGATATAAGGCTCTCCGCTGTTGCGGAACTGGCCCTCGTGCATATCGGATGCATAAAGAAATGCATTCTTTATCTTTGGTATATCGAATTTCTTACCGCTGGAGGTAAGCATTCCGATAAGACTTTTTATCTGTTCAAGTCTTACGTCGGTTTCACTGTAGTTCAGCATATTTTTACCGTTTTAATTTATTTTGAAAATAGCAATGATTTAAGCCTTCTCAGAATATTGGATTTATCCAGATCGGCCTTGTTCTTAACGTATATGTATTTGAAGCGATATATCTCAGCAACGGGATCCACCTCATCAACACCGAGAATATTGAGCTCCTGGAATACTCTGATTATATACTTTACCTTAACGTACCTGTTGGGAACGCCGTTTGCCGAGAGCAGCTTACATAGAGCTCTGATGCTGAAGGTATCGTGCTCCATTCTCAGCTCCTTTTTAAGGAGATTGTAAATGGCGGCAAAATCGCTTCTCTGAGGAATAATGGATTCGATCTCTGCCACTGAAAGAGAGGAAGCATCAAAAACACCGTCGTTTATCTGCTTATAAAGGATCCTTTCTTTCTTATCATACTCGGCCTCCTTCTCTCCAAGTCGGATATCCTTGACGATAAACTGCAGGCTCTTGTTATTTTGATATTCGTTAATATCAAGATTGAACATAACGTCAATAACGTCATTTTCATAAACGTCAAGCTCTGCAGGACTGTATCTGAAATACATTGCAGTTATGACAAGATTATCCTTTGAGAGAGTGAGCTTTGTATGCTTACCTCCGCCAACCGAGGATACGTGAGCGACCTTCATACCGTAGATAACGAACACAGGAACAGGATTGGATACTCCGTAAGGCTCAAGGCCGTAGAGCTCTATAGCCTGATTCATAGTAATATCCTCAGCCTTAAGCTCGCACTCAGCCTCAAGGGCCGCAACAGGCTGCTCAGAATCGAAGCATCCGCGGGCAAAATCATTAATGCGCTGCTTGAAATCCTCAAGCTTTCCTCTTTCGATCGAAAGTCCGGCTGCCAGCTCGTGTCCGCCGTATTTAAGGAGAAGATCGCCGCAGTGGGTAAGTGCATCAACAAGGTTCATACCCTTTATGCTTCTGCCGCTTCCCTTTCCGACGTCGGAGTCAAGGTTGCTCAGCTCTCCGCTGCCGTCTCCTATATCATCAAAGGATATAAGAATACAGGGGCGGGAATACTTTTCAGTTATCTTTGAGGCAACGATACCGATTATACCGTGGTGCCAGGACTCATCTGCAAGAACTATAACAGGGTCATGCTCAAAATCATGCTCCTCATTGATCTTTGCAAAGGCCTGCTCAATAATTTTATTCTCCTCGACCTGGCGCTCCTTATTTATTTCACACAGCTCCTCAGCCATTTCCCTTGCCTTGACAGGGTCATTGCAAAGGAAAAGATCAACTGCAATGGAGGCAGAACGGATCCGTCCCGCTGCATTGACTCTGGGAGCAATCGTATATCCGATATAGCCGGACGTTATCTTATGCTTATGCACGGCTTTGGCATCGCCAACAGAGGCAGTAAGCAATGCCTCAAGAGATACTCTGGGTGCAACCTCAACCGTATGAAGACCCTTGGAAACGATAAGCCTGTTCTCATCTCTCAGGGGCATAACGTCTGCAACAGTGCCGATGGCAACAAGGTCTATATAATTATTGGCCACGTTTCTGACGGAATCTATTACAGAAACTCCGGGTGAATTAAGTATCTCCATAGCGCAGAGCAGCTTGAAAACAACACCAACACCTGCCAGCTCCTTAAAGGGATACGGACAATCCTGCTGCTTGGGGTTCACAACGGCATAGGCCTTGGGAACGTCTGCATAGCACTCGTGGTGGTCAGTTATAATAAGCTCCATACCAAGGCTGAGAATAAGCTCTGCCTCCTCTGTGGCGGTAATACCCGTATCCACAGTAATGATCATGGCGCATCCCTCGCTATGAAGCTTACAGAGGGAGTCGTGAGACATACCGTATCCCTCACCGAGACGGGATGGAATATAGTAGCCAACGTCAGCTCCGATAGAGCTGAGGTACATATAGAGAATCGAAACGGAGGTAACACCGTCAACGTCGTAGTCACCGTAAATAATGATCCTCTTTCCTGATTTGGCAACGTCAAGAATATGACGTGCTGCCTTTTCCATATCCTTCATAAGAAAAGGATCGTGGAGCTGCTCTGTTTTCTTCTCAAGGAAGTCAACACAGCTATGAGCATCGGTACAGCCACGGTTAAGAAGCAGCTGCACGGTAGGGGCGCATAGGCCCAGCTCTTTTGAAATTTCTCTGACAGGTGCACTCTTCTCTGTATCTGAGTGAGAAGCCTTCACCAGCCATTTCCTTGGTTTTCTTAATGACATTATATATATATCCTTAAATAAAAAATAATCGAAATCAGTCAGTCCCTTGAAAAACGGGAAAGAATTGCCTCAGCAACACGAATACCGTCTACAGCGGCACTTGTAATACCGCCTGCATATCCTGCTCCCTCGCCGCAGGGATAAACAAGGTTGTGACCAAGAGCACAGAATCGCTCATCCCTCAATATTCTGAGAGGGGCCGAGGTTCTTGTTTCAATACCCGTGAGGGGAACGTCGAGGCTGTCATATCCCTTGATCCTTCTCCCAAAGGCACGAAGGCCGTCCTTCAGAAGAGACGATGCAAAGGAAGGAAGCAGCTTATTAAAATCTGCCCCTTTAACATTAGAATTCATATAGGTAGGAACGATACGCTTGCCGAACCCTCCTGCAGTGCCGTTATTAAGGCCGCCGATGGTCTGGCAAGGAGCGCAGTAGCCGCCTCCGCCGGCTGCAAATGCAGCACGCTCAAGCTCTCTCTGGAACCTGATAGCTCCAACGGGATCGCCAGAAAAATCTGAGGGTAAAACAGAAACTGCAACAGCAGCGTTGGCATTTTTTCCGTCTCTTGCGTGGCGGCTCATACCGTTGGTAACAACGCCGCCCTCCTCACTTGCCGCAGCAACGACCTCGCCGCCGGGGCACATACAGAAAGTATAAACGCCTCTCTCTCCCTGTCTGAGAGAAAGAGAATATTCTGCGTGACCAAGTCTATTAGAGAGGTCCTCATCGCCAAACATAGCACGGTCAAGCTCGCTTTGCAGATGCTCTGCGCGAACGCCTATGGAAAAGGGCTTTGCCTCAATGGCATAGCCGCCATCAATAAGGCTCATATAAGTATCTCTGGAGGAGTGGCCGGGTGCAAGAACAACAAGACCGCAAGGAATACGCTCACCCTCGACGGTAACGTATCCGTCGCCCACAGAGTCTGCTTTTGTGTTATATCTGATCTCACCGCCAAGTGAGCATATCTCATCTGCCGCACGCTTTATGACCTCTCTCAGCACATCTGTGCCTATATGAGGCTTTGCGTTCCAGCATATACTTTCAGGAGCGCCAAGCTCAACCAGCTTTTTTAAAACGTAGCCGATCCTTGCATCTCCGATCCTGGTTACAAGCTTTCCGTCAGAAAACGTGCCTGCACCGCCTGCTCCGAACTGGATGTTGGTTTCAGTATCCAGAATTCCCGTTTTATAAAAGCTGTCTATCTTTCTGACTCTGTTATCTACAGAATCGCCTCGTTCAAGAACAACGGGTGAAAGACCGTGAGCGGCAAGAATGAGGGCGCAGAAAATTCCTGCAGGACCGAGACCTATAATATAAGGTCTTCCGTTCATCCTCTCACATCCCATACCGAAGGTGAGCTTCTCGGCAGCAGATATTTTAATATCACCGCATGCTCTTATGCTCTCAGGCTCTGCCTCACTTTCACAGGTAACGGAATAAACGAAGGTAATACTGCTCTTTTTTCGGGCATCAACAGATCTCTTATGGATGTGAAGACTGCTTTTCACGTAGGAGATTCGTGATCCCTTCAGTATTTTTTCAGCAGCAAGGACTGCCTCATTATCATCGCAGGTTATGGGAAGCCTGATATTATTGATAACTATTCTGCTCTTTGTCATTCAGGCTGCACCATAACTTCATAATAACCAAGCTCATAAACTATACCGTGAGCCTCATCAACGTCGAAATATACATTTGCAGAGGCATTTATGGTTCCGGTGCTCTCAGTGTAGCTTGAATAGTCGATAACAACGGAAATGTTCTCAGGCTTGACTCTGTTAACGGCACCGCGGTCTCCCATAATGGTAATCTCAATAGCCTCATCAAGTATCTGAACGTTGATATCGCCGGAATTGATCACTCTGATATTATCAACAAGCACAGTTCTTGTTATAAAATTGGCAAGGTTAACCGAAACGGTAGCGCTTGTAGGCTCGTTCTCTGCCAAATATACGTTTTCGGGCACAGGAATATCAACTGTAAGATCAGTCGTCGAGCCGATCTTCTTCTCATCTACAGGTGCAAGATCTATATATTCAATATTTCTGAGTGCCGCAGGCTCTCCCTTCAGGCGAACGGAGCCGGGAGAAACAGTGATCCTGTCATCTCCGTAGAGGCCGTTTTTTGCAGAAATTCGAAGAGGAACAGTTGCATATCCCAGCACGTTTATCTTAACGGAAACTGTTGATTTTGAAAGCTTGAGGTATTTGCTCTCAATAGTCTCATCGTTTTGTTTTTTGAGAGCAATGGTTCCGTCCATGGTAAGAGACTGAGTGAGATGCTCTCCTCCAAGATTCACCTCAACAACTGCCTTATCTATATCGTTGATAACAGACTGTGGGCCGCTGACGGTAACTATCTGGGTATCGCACACAACGTCACCGAGAGCATATGCATCCGAGGAAAGCTTATATCCCTTAAGACGGGGCTCGACAGAAACGTCTGTGGTTTTTCTGTTATCAATAAACATAGTTATCTCAGAAACCGAGGAATCCACAAAGGTGATGCCTGAGGGAAGATCAAAGAAAAGCTCAAGAGTATACATACCGCTCTTTTCCACGCCGGAAACGTCTGCGGTGACCACGATATCCTCAGGCTTATACTTTGAAATAATGCTCTTCTGTCCCCTAACGGTAACGTCAACAAGAGTATCATAGCCGCTGAAAACAGAGAGATTCTTTGAATTCTCAAGCTCTGTGGTACCGACTATGGTAACCGTGATATTCTCAAAGGTATCCTCATAATCGGGGCTGTCTATCTCCATAACGTATATCCAGAAAACAAACGCAAATATAACGCAAAGGAGCTTAGGAACAAGGTGAAAGCGACGGATAAATCCAACGTTCTTATTTTCACTTTTCATCCGTATTGACCTCCTTGTTCTTTTTCTTATGGTCTCTCTTTATAATGGACTTGATACCCTTAGTCCTTGTCTGATCCTTATCGTTCTCCTGAATAAGACGCTCTGTAAGACGGCTCCTGAGAGACTCAGCGGTAAAGCCTCGTGATAGCTTACCGTCAACTGCAAGAGAGATGATTCCCGTTTCCTCGGAAACGACGATAATAACAGCATCACTGTTTTCGCTGAGACCCAGCGCAGCACGGTGACGCGTTCCAAGATCGCGGTTGATATCATTCTGTGCTGAAAGAGGGAGAAGACAGCCTGCAGCATAAAGCCTGCCGCCGGAGATGATGGCGGCTCCATCGTGAAGAGGAGCTTTATTGAAAAATACGTTTCTGATAAGGAAGGAGTTGACCTGTGCATCTATAACCGTTCCGGTAGAAATGATGTCTCCAAGCTTGGTCGTTCTTTCGCAAACGATAAGAGCACCGGTTTTAACAGAAGCCATTTCGGAAACTGCACTTGTTACCTCTCTGATAACAAGGGTCGCTTCGTTGTTCTTATCTGCAACAGGCTTCAGGCTCTTAAGTGAGGTTCCGCCCATTTTCTCAAGGGCAGAGCGAAGCTCAGGCTGGAAGAGGATAACGAGAGCAATAACTCCCACCTGGAAAAAGTTCTCGAATATGAACAGGAGTGCGTGCATTCCGGCAAGGTCGGAAATAAGCAGAGCTACAAGCAAAAGGAGTATACCGGAGATAAGCTTACCGGCACGCTTGTTGCGGATAAATTTATAAACATAATAGAAAAGCACAGAAACGGCAAGGATATCTATTATATCAACGATCTCAATTGCCTGTATTATATGAAAAACACCTGTGAAAAAATCTGCAAGCCAACCTTTTTTCAAAGAAAATCTCCCCTTACGCAATATTATATATATAAACAATTATACAAGTCTAATTATAGCACATTGTAATCGATATTTCAAACAAATATGAAAATAAATATGCAATTTTTTAAAAAAATTGTTCAAAAATCATCAAAAACCCCCTTTTCACGCCGAGTAATGTGTGATATAATGTATTTTATAAATTTCTATGAGGATTTTCGATATGAATCAGGGCAAAAGAATCAA
>JAFQNM010000029.1 GCA_017395885.1 Clostridia bacterium
TAATTCATGTTTATCGGCGAGGATAACTTGTAGGGGCGAAAAGCTTGAAATCCCCTGATTTTCAGGGGATTTCTTTAATGTGACTTTAATTATTTGTTGCTTTTGCCGTTTACAGTTAAAGTTTCGATCCGGCTGTCTTTGTTTTGATATATTTGCGATCTGCGCCTTTTTCGACAGCCTGAAACGGCTGCAAAGCAGCCGTTTTTTTATATTAATATGAGATCACTCGAGAACGGATACCATCTCCTTCAGAAGAGCTCTGATCTCAAGATGCTGGGGGCAATTTGCCTCGCAGAGTCCGCACTCAATGCAATCGGAGGCACGGCCGCCGTTCTCTACGATACGGGCATATCTGCCTCTTGCACCGTCCGGATTTAAGCTTCCGAAACGGCGGAAATTATTGTAGGTTGTGAAAATATCGGGGATGGCTATTTTCTGAGGGCAATCGTCTGTGCAGTAGCGGCAGGATGTGCAGGCTATGGCATTGTCGTTTCTGACAATATCTGCGGCCTTCTCAGAGGCGGCCAGCTCATCAGAGGAGAAGGGAATAAAATCCTTCATATAGCCGATGTTTTCTGCCATCTGCTCCTCTGTGGACATACCGGAGAGGACCATAAATACTCCATCGAGTGAGGCAGCGTAGCTGATTGCCCAGCCCGCGGTAGAAAGCTCAGGGCGCAATGATCTGAAAAGGGATACCGCATCGGCTGAGATGTTTGCAAGAGCGCCGCCCTTGACAGGCTCCATAACGATAACGGGCTTTTCGTGCCTTCTTGCCACCTCGTGGCAGGCTCTTGCCTGAACGCCGCTGTCCAGCCAGTCCAGATAATTTATCTGCAGCTGAACGAACTCCATTTCAGGATGCTCGGTGAGAATGCGGTCAAGAACCTCGGGAGAGTCGTGAAAGGAGAATCCAACGTGGCGAAGCACGCCCTCTGCCTTCTTTTTTGCAACAAAATCAAAGGCGCCGAAATCCAATGCTCTTTCATAGGATGAGGCGCTCATGGCGTGAAGCAGGTAGTAGTCGATATGATCTACCCCCAGCCTTTCGAGCTGAGAATCAAAGAAGGATGGAACGTCCTCTGCCTTTTCGATCTTGAAGAGGCTCAGCTTGTCGGCAAGAATATAGGCGTCTCTGGGATATCGCTTTGCAACTGCTTCTCTGAAGGCCACCTCGCTTTCGCCGCCGTGGTAGGGGGCCGCTGTGTCGAAATAAGTAAAGCCGGCCTTAATAAAGGCATCGGCCATAGCCTTCACACGTTCAATATCAATAGTCTTGCCATCCTCAAGGAGGGGCAGCCTCATAAGTCCGAATCCGAGTTTTTTCATAGTATTACTCCTTTTTTGAAATCAAAACCATTTGCCTTTTGTAGTGAATGTATTTTACTGTTTTTCATAGCTTTCGCGGCTTTTGGTTATATGATAATGATATCCGCGTTGCCAAATAGGTGATTTATTGGATTTCATATGAATCTTTTTGGAGGCATTCATTTTTATATATCCCACAGCTTTTGAAAGGATAGACCTATGATGCAGGTGAGATTCGTGAATCGCCCTACTATGTGTGAAAGCGTTTCTCGCCGATTGTGTGTGCAAACAGTAATAAAATATGCCCCGGGTTTGCTGCAACCGTAATTTGGCAGTTTTTGTTCTTTTCTCGTTGGCAACTTTTTGCCCATACTAATTCATTCATTAAATTATACCATAGATATGGCGTTAATTCAACAGAAATACCATAAAAGGCTACGGGAAACCGTAGCCTTGCTTGTGAGATTATTTGATCGAGAAAAGCATTTCGCCGTAGGAGGGATAAGGCCAGAGAGAGGCATCGCAAAGCTCCTCAAGTGCATCGCCGTCGGCACGGAGAGCATTCATTGCACCGATGACCTCGTTTTTGTAAAACATTGCACTGTCTGCCTTTCCAATGCTTCTTTCTCCCTTTTTCACCGCCTCCTCAAGGCGCTCTATGTTGGCATAAAAGGAGTCGGTAAGTGCTGTGAGCCTTGAAAGCAGCTTCTTTTCAGCCTCGCAGGAGCCGTACTGAGACTTTTGATAAGCGTTTCTTGCAACTCTTGCAGCATAGTCGCTTGCGGCGGGGAAAATATCGTGGCGTGCCATGTCAAGCATAGTCAGAGCCTCGATATGGATGATCTTTGTGTAGTTTTCAAGCTGGATCTCAAGGCGGGCACGCATCTCGTCCTCAGAGAAAACCCCGTGGCGTGAGAAAAGCTCGATGTTCTTTTTGTCCAGCATATGGGGCAGAGCATCGGGGGTGGTTCTGAGGTTTGCAAGACCGCGGCGCTCGGCCTCCTCTATCCACTTATCCTCATAGCCGTTTCCGTTGAAGATAATGCGCTTGTGGTTTTTAATGGTGTCCTTAATAAGGTTGTGAAGGGTCTCGTTGAAGTTCTCCGCCTCTTCGAGAATATCAGCAAACTGTCGAATGATCTCGGCAAAGGCTGTGTTGAGAACGGCATTTGCGGTAGCTATAGACTGAGAGGAGCCTGCCATACGGAATTCAAACTTATTACCTGTAAAGGCAAAGGGGCTCGTACGGTTTCTGTCTGTGTTATCCTTCGGGAACTTGGGAAGAGCGTGAACGCCGATCTTCATCTGAACGGTATCGCGGGCATCGTATCCGCGGCCCTCCTCAATGGCCTCAAGAATCTCTGTCAGCTCATCTCCGAGGAATATGGACATAACGGCAGGGGGAGCCTCTGCTGCACCGAGACGAAGGTCGTTTCCTGCATCGGCAACGGAGATACGCATCATCTCCTGGTAATCGTCCACAGCTTTGATGGCGGCTACCAGCATAAGGAGAAACTGAGCGTTTTCGTGAGGGGTATCACCCGGCTCGAGAAGGTTCAGACCGGTGTTTGTTGTGAGGGACCAGTTATTGTGCTTTCCGCTTCCGTTAACGCCTGCAAACGGCTTTTCGTGAAGAAGGCAGACCATACCGTGGCGGTCGGCCACCTTTTTCATCATTTCCATTGTGATCTGATTCTGGTCAACGGCAACGTTTGCACTGGAGAAAATGGGGGCAAGCTCGTGCTGTGCGGGAGCGGCCTCGTTGTGCTTGGTTTTTGAGAGAACACCCATTTTCCAGAGTGTTTCATCCAGATCCTTCATATATGCGGCAACGGGAGACTTAAGGCTGCCTGAATAGTGGTCGTCAAGCTCCTGACCCTTGGGAGGCTTCTGGCCAAAAAGAGTTCTGCCGGTATAGATCAGGTCCTTTCTCTTTTCGAAGATGTCCTTGGAAATAAGGAAATACTCCTGCTCGGCACCTACAGAGGCCTTAACGTTTGTAACGTTCTCATGGCCGAAGAGCTTGAGTATACGAACAGCCTGCTTTGAGAGGGCCTCAAGTGAGCGGAGGAGGGGAGTTTTCTGGTCCAGAGCCTCGCCGCCGTAAGAGCAGAAAGCTGTGGGAATGCAGAGAGTTCCGTCCTTGATAAAGGCATAGGAGGTGGGGTCCCAGGCTGTGTATCCACGCGCCTCAAAGGTTGAGCGGATTCCGCCGGAGGGGAAGGAGGAGGCATCGGATTCACCTCTTACCAGCGCTTTCCCGGAGAACTCCATAATAACCTTGCCGTTTGCGGCGGGGGAGATAAAGCTGTCGTGCTTTTCGGCGGTAATGCCCGTCATAGGCTGGAACCAATGGGTGTAATGAGTTGCACCGTGCTCAATGGCCCAGTCCTTCATAGCGTCGGCAACAACGTTTGCAACCTCAAGGGTCATACGCTTGCCAACGGTAAGTGTTTTGTTAACGATTTCGTAGATATCGGCAGGAAGGCGCTCCTGCATGACCTTCTCGTTGAAAACGAGGCTGGCGAAAATTTCAGGTACGTTTATGTTTTTCATAAGGCTCCAATCGCGTGGGAATACAATGGATTTGTCAATCGTTCAAAGCAAGAGATTCTTTCTCAGCTCGGCTGAGAGTAATATCTTTATACTCAATAGAAGGGTGAGCTACCAGTATGCCGGCAGTATGCTTGGCGGGATAGGAGGAAGAGTCACAGCAAAGAAAAAGGTAAAGCTCTGTCTCAGAGGGGATAGTCACGTCCTCAAATGAGAGGCGGTAGTGATGGTAGAAATATCTTTCCTTTTCGCAGACTATGTTGGCTCTGGAAACGGTGTTTCCGTCAGCATCTCTGAGCTCGTAATAATAGTCATCGGGGGCCGATCCGACCAGATACTTTGTATAAAGCCCTTCGTTATAGCGAACGGTTATCTGAAATTCGTTTTCACCCTTGGAATATGAGGGGGCATATGCGGTAAAGTATCCGTCCTCACTCATATCGCGTGGAAGCTTGCAGGTGGAAAAGGCGGCCTCGCCAAGGGATGCATATGCGTTTTTTGCCTTTTCGGTGGGGTATATATCGTCAAGCACGCTTCTGTCTGAGCTCATAAAAATACGAGCGGCGATAAACGTGAGAAAGATGATGAGCAGCGAGACGAAAATGATTTTAATGATTTTTTTAAGTTTCATTGGAGAATCAGGCTTTCATAAAAAGAAGAGTTGATGGGTGAGCAGCATCGGAAAAATTCATTTTCATTATATCAAAGGCAGCAATCATATTCAATAGTTTTTTCATAAGAAAGAATTAAAATAGGTAAAATATTTTCACTTTTATCATTGACAATCTGTGGTAATGTATATATAATAAACTATTGCAGGAAACTTTAAACGGAGGATAAAGATGAAGATAGACCTTACACCTATTCTTAACAGAAGAGTTCCTGTTATCAGCTTTGATTTCACCGTTTCCCCCGAATCTGTGCCCGAGGCTGCGGAAATATCCGAGGAGATAACCCTCACAGAGGCGATCTCCGTCAAGGGCAGGATAACAGATAATGACGGATATATGAAGCTATCGGCAGAGGTCAGCGTAGGGTATAAAACCTTTTGCGACAGATGCCTTGCAGAGATAAACGACAGGGCGGAATTTGAGTTTTCCAGATTCGTCACACTAACAACGGCAGTGCTTGAGGGAGTGGATGAGGATGAGATGTTGGTGGTCAAAGAGGGCGGAATAGACTTTGACAGAGAAATAATCGAGGAGCTGTCTCTCGAGCTACCCGTTTATCATCTTTGTGAGGATGACTGCCCCGGGCTTTGTTCTGTCTGCGGAAAGAGGCTTGACGGCTCATGTGGCTGTGAAAAGAAAAAAGAAATTGATCCGAGGATGGAAACTTTTAAAAAACTACTTGAAAAAATGGATAAGTAGTGTTATAATAGCTGATGTAGAATTTTTAATCAACCTTTAATGTCTTCAAGGAGGTGTGTTTTCGATGGCAGTACCGAAGAGAAAAGTATCCAAGGCACGCAGAGACAAGAGACGCTCCAATGTTTGGAAGCTGTCCATGCCCGGCATGGTAAAGTGCCCTAACTGTGGTGAGTACAATCTCTCTCACAGAGTTTGCAGCGCTTGCGGCTATTACAACGGCAAGCAGGTAATTGCAAAGGAAGAGGCATAAGCTGATTTCGTGTTAATGGAAGATGACGAAAATGGGAGCTTCGGCTCCCATTTTTTCACTTTTAGAGTTTTGGATAATAGGAAGGTGCAAAATGAGCTTTGAACCTAAGCAGAAAAACAAATCGGCAGACGTGCTCATAGCGGCATTGTTTTTGTGCGCAGGAGTGGCATACGGCTTTTCAGTTATAGAATCAATAAAGGGCAAGGGAATATTGCAAATGCTGGCGCTGGTGCTGGTAGGTGCAATGACCCACGTGTTTATAAGATATAAGCTGACGTCTTTCAGATACTCGGTCAGAGTATCTCAAAGGGTAAGCAGCCTTCATCACGAGGATGATGAAGCAGAAACGGAGACAGTGCCCGAGGGAGGAGAAAACGCCCCCGTGACAAGTCTTGCTCCGGAGCTTCTGGAGCTGGTGGTCGACCGTTGGCAGGGAAAGGGAACCCCTGTCAGCGAATGTGTGATAAAGCTGAAGGATATGGAGTGCTGCTGTGCTCTTCCACATCAAAGAGAAAAGTGGGATAAGATATATTCGGAGAACAAAAGGCTTCCCAGATATAAATATATGAAGAATATGTCAATAGCGGAGCAGATGGCAATTATCGCAACCGTACCTACGGGAAAGGTGATGATCTTTCTCGAGTGGGATAAGAAGCTGTTTGAATACCTGAGCGCAGTTTGCGAATATAACAGAACTAAAAAACAGTAATTTTTAAAGATGGACGTTGGATCCGCCCTTTTGTATTATGCAATAATATCCATCAGCTCCTCAGCGGTAATACCGTAGAAGGAGGCCTCAGAAACAGCCTTGCAAACAGAAAAACCGCGGGTAGTGCTGTGGGCAATAAATTTGCTCAGAGCGTTAAGCAGGTTTTCTCTTTTGGGCAGCCTTTTTCTCTGGTATCCGATGCTGAAGAGGGGAGAAATGCTCAAGTTGCAGTAGGCATCGTCAGGCAGAGAGCTTGAGAGAGAAACGATCTTGTAGTAGCCGTCGCCGTCCAGATACAGAGCACGAAGCCTTTCTCCCGCCGTGAGTATAACTCCGTTCTGCGGAGAAACCTCAGGCTGAGTGCCGAAAAACACCTTGTCTCCCGGCAAAAACGGTGTAGGTAGCTTCAGATTTCTTGCCTCAAAGGAGAAACGATATGGCTCCGATGAATCGGGCCTTGAGAAATACATAATGCTTTCTCCTATAGCCTCGTATGTATAGACAAGCCTCATAGTGCCGGA
>JAFQNM010000267.1 GCA_017395885.1 Clostridia bacterium
GTGGGAGAGAGAAAGCTTTGATGCTCCCGCCGCTATGGCACCCGAGGAAATAAGAACGACCTCTCTGCCTGAATTTTTTATATCGGAAACGGTTCTCACCAGCTTCTCTATTCGCCTGATATTGAGCCTGCCCGTTTCGGAATGGGTCAGAGTCGAGGAGCCGATCTTTATTGCTATACGGCTGAATTTCTTGTTTTTTTCCATATGTGCCTCAAAATAGTTGAAAATTTTAAAAAAATTATCAAATTGTATTTAAATTTCTTTCGCAATATATTATAATAGTATGAATAGTTATAATCGGGGTTAATATCCCCATTATACCACTGTTTGCCCGATTTTCAATACTAATTTTTTACAGGAGATAAAAAATGGAAAAGAAAAAGTACGAAGTGAAGATCGCCGATATCGACATGAAGATCATTTCCGACGAGCGCGAGGACGTTGTTATGAAGCTGGTGAGCCTTCTCGACCAGCAGATCAACGACATTACAAGCCAGTCCAGAAGCTTCTCAAAGATCGATGCTGCCATCCTTGTTGCCCTTGACCACGCCAGCAACAGACTCAAGGCAGAAAAGAGAGTTCGCAATCTTGAGGCTCAGATCGCCCTCTATGATGCCAACCTCCGCCGTATGAGAGAAGAAAATATCAAGCTTAAGAACTCTATGCTCGGCAAGGTTTCCGAAACTGCAGAGGAGATCATTGCAGAGGAGCAGCTCCCTCTTGAATCCGCATTTGAGGAGGATGAGGCTCCCGCCGCTCCCGCTCCCCAGGCACCTCAGGAAGCTCAGGCACCTCACAGCGTTGCTGACCTTTTTGCCGAAACCCCCGATGAGGATGAGGAGGAGCCCGCAGGCGGCAAGGCAGACAAGCTCCGTCAGATCGAAAGTCTCCTCAGAGGAAACTGATTCCTCCAAGCCGGGAGAGAAAAGTAAATGAAGGTTTTCGCCATAGCGAAAATCAACCGTAGCTTTTCACTTTTCACAATTCACTTTAAGAAAGGAGGGTGACGTATGAAAAAGCCCGAGCTTCTTCTGCCTGCAGGCAGCCGTGCCTCTCTCGAGGCGGCTATTGAGGGCGGCGCCGATGCCGTTTACCTCGGTGCAGGCCGCTTCAATGCCCGTATGAGAGCGGAAAACTTCAAGGATGATGAGCTCTCCGCTGCTCTCGCTCTATCGAGAGCCTACGGAGTGAAATCATACATCACCCTCAACACACGCCTCTTTGACTCGGAGCTTAACGATGCTCTGAAGCTTGCCGCCTCTCTCTACGAGGCAGGCGCAGATGCCCTTATCGTTGCCGATATGGGTATCGCCACACTTATCAAAAAACACGTTCCCGACCTTGAGATACACGCAAGCACTCAGCTCTCAGGCCACAGTCTTGACGATGCACGGGCTCTTTCGGAGGCAGGCTTTTCTCGTATGGTCTGCCACAGGGAGATCACAAAGGATGCCCTTTTTAGCCTTTGCAAAAGCTCTCCTATTGAGATCGAAATGTTTATCCACGGAGCATACTGTGTCTCCTTCTCAGGTCAATGCCTTATGAGCGCCGTTATGGGCGGACGGAGCGGAAACCGCGGCGAGTGCGCTCAGCCCTGCCGCCAGCCCTACACCAAATCCGGCGAAAAGGGCTACCCCATCAGCCTCAAGGATATGTGCCTTGCAGGCCATATTACGGATATTATCGCCTCGGGCGCTGCCTCATTGAAGATAGAGGGCCGCCAGAAGCCGCCGGAGTACGTTTACGGCACGGCGAAAATATACCGCCGCCTTCTTGACGAGGGCAGAAACGCCACAGCCGACGAGATCGAAGCCCTCGCGAGGATCTTCAGCCGCGATGGGTTCACTGACGGCTATTTTACAAAAGAACAGAAAAATATGAGGGGTGTCAGAACCTACGAGGACTTTCTGAAAATGGATAAGTCCAAATTCGAGGGCCTGACCAAAAAGGCCCCTCTTGATATAACTCTTACCGCTGTTGCGGGAAAGCACGCAGAATTTACAGCCACCTCCCCCACAGGCTCCTTCACCGCCGTGGGCGACGCGGTTGCCGAGGCAGAAGCCATTGCCCCCCTCAGTGAGGAGGGCGCAAGAAAGAACTCCTCCCGCCTTGGCAATACCCCCTTTGAAATTAGAAATTTCAATTTTATTACGGACGGACGGGCCGCCCTCACCCTCTCTGCCCTCAACGCCCTTCGCCGCCGTGCGGTGGAAGGCCTTCTCAGCAGGGGCGAAAAAAGCGTATCCGTTCCCGACGTTACCCCAAAAAAGGGCAAAAAGCCCTCATTTGACAACGTTATTTATACGGCAGAGTTCCTCTCTGAGGACAGAATAACGCCTCTGGCAAGAGAATTCTTCAGCCGCATATACCTGCCCTACGGAGCTCACTCTGAGAAGTTTGATATTTCTCTGCCCCCTTATCTGCCGGACAGCCTTGCGCCGCAGGTGTGGGATGACGTTCGCCAAAGGAGAGTTCTCGTTCACGGAGCGGGCCAGCTGAAAAAGGCAAGAGAGGTCTGCGCCGAGGCGGCCGCCTCATTCAGAATGAACGTTTTTAATTCGGCGGCAGCTGATTATTATGCGTCTCTGGGAGCTGATATCATTACCCTGGCTCCCGAGGCCAAAAGAGCTCAGATGAGAGATATTTCATCCCCCGTGCCCTCGGCCGCCATAGTGTACGGCCGCCTGCCTCTTATGCTCACCCTTCGCTGCGCCATCTCCGACGGAGACTGCAAAAGGTGCGACAGGGCAAGGCTTTGCTCCTCTGCCATCACAGACCGGCACGGAGTTCGCTTTCCCCTTTACGGTATGCCCGACTGCACAAACGTTGTGTTCAACTCTGTTCCCACCTATATGGCAGACAAAAGGGATGAGCTTGGGCGTACGGGCATTTCCGTTTATCACTTCATCTTCACCGATGAGTCTGCCGAGGAGTGCGACAGGATCATTCGTGCATACACAAACGGAGAAGCACCTGCCGATCCCTCTAAGATCAGAAGAATGCAGTAACAGCGCAAAAAAATCGCCGCTTGTTTCAAACCACCGATAAATCAAGGTTTATCCGGCAGTTAAGCAAGGTATGTAGGGGCTCAATGCGCACCCACCCATCTGCACGCGATGCGAACGATATTTGATACACAACTGAACGATAACGCAAGCCCAGATTTGAAGCACAAATCGCTGTCATTTTGAACGTAGCGGAGCGAAGTGAAGAATCTACGCAGGCATGAGGGTTATCCAAGCTTCTCGTTCATTAGCCCGCTCTGTCTTGCAATAAAGGCCAAGGCTTGTAAAAGATCCTTCGTCGTGCCTCCTCAGGATGACAGTGTATGATGCTTTAACCTAATCGACAAACACAAATTAAAAACTATAAAAAGGGGTTGCTTATAATGGAAAAAGTTACTCTTAAAATAAAATATCTCAGCGAGGGAATGGAGCCCCTCAGATACATTGACGGCAAGTCTGACTGGATCGACCTTCGCATTGCCGAAACGGTTGAGCTCAGAAAGGACGAATTCCGTCTTCTCCCTCTGGGAATTGCAATAAAGCTCCCCGAGGGCTACGAGGCTCACATCGTTCCCCGCTCCTCTACCTATAAGAACTTCGGCATTATACAGACCAACCATATGGGCGTTGTTGACGAAAGCTACTGCGGCGACGGCGACCAGTGGTATATGCCTGCCTATGCCCTAAGAGATACTAAAATCGAAAAGGGCGAGAGGATATGCCAGTTCAGGATCATGCGCCACCAGCCTGCCATTACCTTTGAGGAGTGCGATACCCTCGGCTCTCCCGACCGCGGCGGCATAGGCTCAACAGGTACGAAATAATGGCAGAAAAAAGACTTATCCTCGCCTCCGCCTCTCCCCGAAGACGGGAGATACTTGAAAGCGCAGGCTACGTTTTTGATATTATATCCCCTGATGCCGACGAGGTATCGGAGGGGCTCTCTCCTGCAGAGCTCACCGTTGAAAACTCAAGAAGAAAGGCGTGTGCCGCTCTGAAGGCAGTCAACGGCGTTATCATCTGTGCTGACACCGTAGTTTGCCTTGACGGTATGATCCTCGGAAAGCCCGACGGCGCCGAGGGCGCAAAAAAAATGCTCTCCTCCCTTTCGGGAAGGAGCCACTCCGTTATTACAGGCTACACCGTTACCGACGGCGCCAAGGAGGTATGCGGCTACGTTGAAACAACGGTGCATATGCGCCCAATTCTCCCCTTTGAGACAGAGGCCTACGTTGCCACAGGCTCTCCCCTTGACAAGGCCGGTGCTTACGGCATACAGGAAGCGGCGGGAATGTTCGTTTCCGGCATTGAGGGAGACTACTACAACGTTGTTGGCCTACCTCTCTCAAAAATATCGGAAATACTCTACGATAGCTTCGGCATTCGTGGCTTTATGAAATAATACGAAAGACAGGTTACTTTATGGGAAAATATATTGGTATAGACCTTGGCACCGCCAACACCATAGTTTACGTTAAGGGCAAGGGCATTCTGCTTCGCGAGCCCTCGGTGGTTGCCGTTGAGCAGAGAGGCAAGAAGGTCGTTGCAGTTGGAAACGATGCAAAGCTCATGCTGGGTAAGACCCCCGGCTCCATAATTGCAATGCGCCCTCTGAAGGACGGCGTTATCGCAGAATTCGATTTCACCACCGCTATGCTCCGCGACTTTTTTAAAAAAGCCTCCGGAACAACGGTGTTCAGCCGCCCAAAGGTTCTCGTTTGCGTTCCCTACGGCGTTACCGAGGTTGAAAAGCGTGCCGTTGAGGATGTTTGCATTGAGGCGGGAGCTCAGTCTGTTGCACTTATCGAGGAGCCTATTGCCGCAGCTATCGGCAGCGGCCTTAAGGTTGAGGATGCAAGAGGCAGCATGATAGTTGATATCGGTGGCGGCACCACCGAGGTTGCCGTTCTCTCCCTCGGCGGAATCGTTCTCTCTACTTCACTCAGGATCGCAGGAGATGAGCTGGACGATGCCATTGTTCAGTACATCAAGAAAAAATACAACATTCTCATCGGCGAGATCACCGCTGAGATGCTGAAAAAGAAGATAGGCAGCGTTCACCCCGCAGTTGACCGCGGCGTTATGGAGATCCGGGGCAGAAACCTGCTCAACGGTCTTCCCGCCATCGTTAACGTAAGCTCCGCCGAGATCCGCGAGGCTATGCACGAGCAGGTGGTCCACATAGTTGAGGCTATCAGAACTACCCTTGAAAATACTCCCCCCGAGCTCTCCAGCGATATATACGACTCAGGTATCATGCTCGCAGGCGGCGGCGCTATGCTTGGCGGACTTGATGCCCTCGTTACCCACGTTACGGGCATTCGTGCAACCGTTGCCAAGAATCCTCTGGACTGCGTTGCCGTCGGCATCGGTCACGTTATCGAAAACGCAGCAGAGGGAGACGGAGTTCAGTACAGAAACAGAAGCTCCAGATAAGACTCTCAAGCATAAACCGATTTTTTTGAAAGGAGGGGCACTATGCGTGACTTTCTCAGATCCCGATTCTTTACCGTGGTCGTTATCATCGCCATGGTAATGGTGATCGTTCCCACAGTTTTTGCATCCATGGGGCTCTCAGGTGTTCTCAAGGATACTGTCAACATAATATTTTCCCCTCTCCAGAAGGCCTTTACCTATTACACAGACGCCATTGACGGCTACGTTTCCTTCTTCACGGAGTTTGACCGTATAGTCGAGGAAAACAATGCTCTCAGAGAGGAGATCAACGATCTGAGAGATAAGATCAGCTCCGCCGAAGAGGCTGAGGAAATGAACGACTGGCTCTATAACTATCTTGAGCTCAAGCGAGAGCATACCGATTTCCGCTTCACGGAGGCCACGGTCTCAGCAAGAGAGGGCGGTAACTATACCACCGTGTTTATGCTGGACAAGGGCCGTGCCCACGGTGTTGAAAAAGATATGCCCGTTGTTACCCAAAACGGCATCGTTGGCTACATCTCCGAGGTGGGAACCACCTGGGCCAAGGCCGTCACCTTCCTTGAGGAGGGCAGCGCCATCGGAGCTTACGTTGAGCGAAACGGCGTTGAGGGCATTATCGAGGGCAGTTTTGCCCTTTCTGAAGAAGGCCTTTGCCTTATGACATATATCGCCGCCGATGCAGATATCAAGGTGGGAGACAGAATAGTCTCCTCCGGATACGGCAGCGTTTACCCCAGAGGCCTCGTTATCGGAACGGTGGAAAAGATCGAAAGCGATACCTCCTCCCGCTCCGTTACCGTTACGGTCAGGCCCTCGGCAGACCTTTCCGACCTTTCCAGAATGATGATCATTACAGGTTATGAAGTCTACACAGAAGAAGCAGAATGAGGGTAACAAGGGCAACGGTAACGGCTGGCAGATGCCTGAGCGAGCTCAGGTATTCGTTACCCCGGGAGCCCAGAAAAAAATAGAGGAGGCTCAGCAAAAGGGCGAGCAGGTGAGAATAGCAAAAACAAGGCCTGCATCTCCTGCCGCAAACAGCCCGACAGCTCCCCACGACGCTAAAGGCAGTGATGCCATCGAGCCCTCTCCCGCTCCTGCCCGCAGCGATGCACAAAAAAGAAGTCACCCCCAAAAAAAGCCAAAAAAGCTCACCCTTAAGGAGGCTATCCTTGCCGAGCTGAGAGACAGGCTGAGAACACTCAGAATGGGAATACAGGTGAACTCGGAGGATATTATCCGTGCCCTTATATGCGGCGGCCTTCTTATTCTCTTTGCCATGCTCCAGACTACCTTTTTCGTCCGCTTTGCTCCCTTTGGCGCCGTTCCCGACCTTATGCTCGTCTTCGTCCTCGCCATCGGAGTTCAGGAGGGAGAAAAATGGGGCAGCGTTACAGGTCTTGTTGCAGCCTTCGTTATTCAGGCTCTCGGCACATCGGGAAGCACCCCCGAGCTTTTATCACTCGTCTATATGCCGGTTGGCTGCTTTGGCGGCCTCTTATCCAAATATTATTTCCGCCACACCCTGCCCGTTAAGGCAGTTTACGTTCTGGTATCTGCCCTTCTCAGGGGCATAGTTACTGTTATAACCGCCCTCGTTTCTCTGAGGGCAACTCTCGGCGAGATACTCCTTCGTATCTTTATCCCCGAGTATTTTTCAACAGTTATCCTTTCACCAATACCCTTTCTCGCCGTTTGGCTCTGCTTCCGCCGCTTCCACAAAACGAGAGCGGAAAGAACTGACAGACAAAGCGATTAAAAATCTTCAAAAGGAGGTCGGCAATGAATAAAAAAAGAGAGCACTTCTTCAGATACGTTGCTATAGGTGCGTTTTACGTTATAATCTGCCTTATCTTTGTCGCCCGACTTATCAATATCCAGATAGCAGGACAGGACTATTATACCGAGGCCTATCACGACGGATATTACTACAGAACAGTGCCCATTCAGGCTCAGCGAGGCGAAATATTTGACCGAAACGGCAAGGCTCTCGTTTCAAACGAGTATACCTACAGCCTCTACCTTGATGCCGGAAGCCTGACTGCAGACGAAAACGAAAAAAACCTTTTCATCCTCCGCCTTCTCGATACGGCAGAGGCGCTCGGAGAGGCAGACGGCTTCTCCCTCCCCGAGCAGCCCTTCGTTTACAGCGACGGCGAGTGGGAGCTTGACCGTGTTTTTATGGCCACCGCCTACGGAAAGCGCTTCTCCCGCCTGCTTGGCGACCTTGGCTATGAAAAGGACAAA
>JAFQNM010000268.1 GCA_017395885.1 Clostridia bacterium
AAACAACAAAGGATGCTTATTTCTATACAGAGGAAAACGTAAAGGATCCCTCCAAGGCAGAAAAGCAGACCTTTACCGTTGCATATCAGGCCCACGTTACAAACAGCGAGGGCAACGAGGGCGGTGCGCTTTACTGGTTTGCTACCCCCTTCCTTGTAATGGACGACTACTATACCGTTGGCAACGGCATTCTCTTCAGAGAGCTTATTACAAATGTTGGCGATAAGGACGTTTCTGTTTCCATTATCGGAAAGCTTATGGGCCAGACCTACCTTCAGATCACCGAGCAGGACAGAACTCTGTGGACGGCGATCATCGTGGGCGTTATCCCTGCGGCGGTGCTTATTGCCGGCATTGCCGTTTGCGTTATCAGAAGACGCAGATAAAGCCTGCGAGGAACTAAGCAATATGAAAAAAAGCACAAAGAAAAAGCTCCTCACCCTCCTTATACTTGTTGCTCTCCTTATAGGCCTTATCGTGGGAGCGGTAATTTTGAAAAAGGCAGGCGAGGAGGAGCCCGATACACCCCCTGAGGATAATTCGGTAACGGTTTTTGATAAGGGAACCGCCATTGCAACAAAGATCCACTTTATAAATAAGGCCAAGAGCAACGAAATGTCCTTCACCTACGTTAACGAGGACTGGGTATACGATAAGGACGCCAACTTCCCCCTTGACCAGGACAGAGTTGCTACTATGGCTCAGGCCATCGGCACGGTGACCGCTACGGTAACCGTTAAGGACCCCTCTGATGACCTTTCAGTATACGGCCTTGCAGAGCCCTCCATAACGGTAAACGCTCAGTTTTCCGACGGCAGCGAAAAGCAATTCCTCTTCGGAAACACAAACAGCTTCAACAGCTGCGTGTATTTCAAGCTTTCCGGTGACGACAGCATCTATATGGTGGAGGAGGACGTGGCAGAGCCCTTCAGCGCCGACCTTGACTACCTTTACGAGCCCGAATCCTTCATACTGATGAAGGAAAGCGTTACCGATGACGACGTTTTCGGCGTTGTTCTCACGGCCAACAAAGGCTCCACCGTTAAGGAAATAACTGATTTTGCAGGCATTTGCGAGATATATGAGCTTATTTATACCCTGGACGTTACGGATTACGAGGACTATTATGCCGACAACGGCGAAATGGCCGCCACTTACGGCATAAAGAAGGACGGCACGGGCGAAAGCATAACCGTTCGCTATAAGCAGGAAGAAATGGACGAGGAGCTTACCGAATATACAATTTACCTCGGCCATAAGTTTGAAAACCTGAAGGAAGAGACCGAGAGCGAGGAGTCTGCCAAAGCCGAGACTGAAGCAGAGAGCGAGACCGCCGAAGGCAGCGAGCCCTCTCACTACTATTTCTTCTCCTTCAACGATTCCACCGTGGTATACCGGGCAGACGGCGAAACGGTAGACGAGATATTCTCCTATCTTTCCTACGAGCCTGCTCCCGAGCTTGAGACCGCAGAATAAAAAGTGAGGTAAAAATTATGATCTGTGATAAGTTGACAATGCTGAGAAGCTATGCTTCCTATAACGAAAAGCTGGCCATAGTTGCCGATTTTCTCGAAAGCCATGAGCTGGAGAGCCTTCCCCTCGGAAGACATGAGCTGGAAGGCGGTGTTTTTCTGAACCTTGGCGAGGCATACGAGCCCTATGCCGCAGGCGATAAGTGGGAGGCCCACAGAAGATATGCCGATCTGCAGATCGTTGTTGAGGGAGATGAGTGCATGGATTGCGCCGCCCTTTGCGACTGCATCGGAGAGGGCGAATATCACGAGGAGGACGATTATCTCTTTTATGATAAGTGCGAGGGCAGCATTACTACCGTTAAGGCATATCCCGGAACCTTTGCATACTTTGCCCCCACAGACCCCCACAGACCCGGCATCAGATACAAGTCTGACAGAGTGAGAAAAGCAGTTTTCAAGATCCCCTGCAGTCTCTGATATGAGTAAAAAAAGAAATCCGCCACGGCGGATTTCTGTCAGCTTGTCGATAACTTTATCGACAAGCTGCTTCAGGCTGTCGAGAAGGATGCAGATTTCGTCATTTCAAGTCCGTCGGAGGGGTTCCCCGAAAGTGAGCTTGCGAGCTTTTGGGGGTTCCTGTAAGCGTACAAAGGTACGGCAGGACTTGAAAGGGCGAAAAGCTAGAAATCCCCTGAAAATCAGGGGATTTCTTTAATGTGACTTTAATTATTTGTTGCTTTTGCCGTTTACAGTTAAAGTTTCGATTTGGATGTCTTTGTTTTGGATATATTTGCGGTCTGCGCCTTTTTCGACAGCCTGAAAGAAATCCGCCACGGCGGATTTCTTTTTTTATTATCCTGCAAGGTCCTCGTTTATGCGCTTTACAAGAGCTATATTCTGCTCGTGCTCTGCCTTGCCTTGGGCAAAGTATATCTTTCCTGCATTATCCGTTATGAAATAATAGAATCCGGTGTTTGCCGGATACAGCGCATATCTGATGGCACTGGCACTGGGATTGGTTATGGGCCCCGGAGGGAGTCCGTTATTCTTATAGGTATTATAGGGATGGTCGAACTCGTTATCCTCGGGAGTTACCTTATCGGGTCTCTGTCCCGTTGCCACCTGAATAGCATATACCGTTGTGGCATCGCTCTCAAGCCTTGGGTAGACGGAGGGATAGTTCAGTCTGTTATGGAACACGGAGGATACGTTCATAAACTGAGAGGTGGAGCCTGCCTCCTTCTCTACAAGTGAGGCAATGGTCAGTATCTCATCCACCGTGTAGCCCAGCTCCTCGGCCTTTGTTTTATAGTCCTTAACGAATACCTCGTTGAACCTGTCAAGCATTCTGCCGATAACCGTTTCCTCGCCGGATGCCTTATAAAACTCATAGGTGTCGGGGAAAAGATATCCCTCAAGACGGTATACTCTGCCGTCTTTCAGCTCACTTTCCTCCAGCTCATCCAAAAACCAATAATCAAAATCGTAGTTATTGATAACGTCGATATACCTTTCTCTCTCGCCAATGCCGTTCTCCACCAGCAGATCTATTATCTCGTCTGTGGTGAAGCCCTCGGGAATCGTTATCCACACAGTTCCCGTTACCACCTGCTCCTTGAAGGCATATCGGAGGTCATCATAGCTCATGGAGGGAGAAACGGTATAATCTCCCGCAACAAAGGGGCCCTCCTCATGCTTCAGCGTGGCGTACAGCTTGAATATGCCGGGGAAGCTGATAATGCCGTTATCGTGCAGTATCTCCGCTATATCACCCACGTCTGCATCCTCGGGGATAGTTATATCCACCGCCTCATCGCTTTTAACAAAGGCAAAAACGTCGTTTCCTATTCGGATAACGAAGATCGAAATAAACACGGAGACCACAAGTATGACCACCATATAAGCAATAGCCTTGACTATTCCGATCATCATATCGGCGCCGGCCTTTGCATTTTTCTGCTTATCGCTGACCATTTCCTTCCGGCTGTTGCCCTTATCGCCCTCCTGATTTGGCTTTGCCTTCTGAACGGAGGCAGGAGCCTCTCCGCCATCGTAGGAATACGCCTCCGCCTCGGGAAGGGGAGGTGCCTTAGGCTCGTTCTGAGGAATGGGCATATCTGCGGGGACAGGGCTCACGGGGACGTTCTCCTTAGGCACGGGTGCAGGTGCAGGAGCGGGTGCAGGTGTACCGTTTTGTGCTGCAGGTCTCTGTGCAGGGCGTGCAGGAGCTCCGTTTGGCGCTGCAGGCCTCTGCGGGGGACGTGCAGGTGTACCGTTTGGCGCTGCAGGTCTCTGTGGGGGACGTGCAGGAGCACCGTTTGGCGCTGAGGGTCTCTGTGCAGGGCGTGCAGGAGCTCCGTTTGGCGCTGAGGGGCTCTGTGCAGGGCGTGCAGGAGCACCGTTTGGCGCTGCAGGCCTCTGTGGGGGACGTGCAGGAGCACCGTTTGGTGCTGCAGGTCTCTGTGGGGGACGTGCAGGAGCACCGTTTGGTGCTGCAGGCCTCTGTGGGGGACGTGCAGGCCTTTCCCCGGGAGCGTTATCTCTTCTTGATGCATAGGCAGGACGTTCAGCGGGAGCAGAAGCCTTGGCACCGCTGCTCTGCCTTTCGTTTTTTCTTGAAAGCAGGCTTTCGTTATCTGCTCCCAGAGAGGGATCGGAGGAAGCATTCGCTCTCTTGTTCTCTTCCATAAAAGCACCGACCTTTCCTTTAAAATCGCTTTACAGCAAAAATGATGCTATCGCCCAAAACGCTACCATTATCAGCAGCGTGGGAGACAGGATAGCCTGCAGAAGCAGAGGGGGGTCTGCCGTTTTTACCCTTTTCACAAGGGGGGCAGGTCTGTTCTCAACGCTGAAATCCCAATAAAGCTTCTCCGCTACTGCAAAGAACAGTATTGCCGAAACAAGCATTATCAAAACAATAATAAACGTGAGAAGTATAAGTCCGCCGCTGTGCTTTCCTGCAATTTTATAAATATACTTTTCAAAATACAGTATAAACAGATTGGATAAAATATGAATGATAACCGTTGGCATTATGGAATTTGTCGCTCCTGCCGTCAGCGCAAGGATAACTCCGCAAAACAGATATATGGGCAGTCTGACAGGAGAAAAATGGAGCATTCCGAACAAAAGCGACGACATTATGACCACTGCCGCTCCGCCGTATTTTGAATACTCTGCACGGATAACTCCTCTGAAAAGAAGCTCCTCAAGTATTGCAGGCAGAATGGCAAGTGTTATTGCCGCATATATGCTGTCTCCAACGGTGAACTGAGTTATCTGCATATTCTGCGAGTCCATTCCCGATGAGGCAAAGGCCTCGGGGAACAGAGCATACATCAGCAGGCTCAGGGCCATGGTGCCCGATATGATAAATATGAGCGCATAGGCCGAAAGCGCTATATGCTTGACCTTCATAAGCCTGATGCCAAGCTGAGAACGGTATTCGTTTCCTCTGAGAAGGCAGAAGAACACCGTTGGCAGACCGATGCAGATTATCTGCAGTATGGCCACGGTGAAATATGGGCTGGCCTCTCCCGATATTTTTGATATATCAAGATACCCTGCCGCACACATCATTGCCGCTACCACGGTCACCAGCGCAGGTGCGGCGTGTATTCCTTTAATCTTCACTTATCCTGTTCACCCTGCTTTCGGTGATGATATAGTCTGTTTTTTTATCGTGCCCTTCACGGGGAAGGCGCTCTGCAAGGCACTCCTCATAGGTAATGCCCACGGTAACGCCCAAAAAGCTCTCGAGAAATCTGTCATAATATCCGCCGCCATAGCCAAGGCGAAAGCCTTGAAGGTCATAGGCGAGAGCAGGCACGATGCAGATAGATGCTCCGCCCTCTCCCCTCCACTCAGGGGCGCTCTCAGGCGGCTCCTTGATTCCGTAGCTCCCCAAAGAAAGCTCCGAAGGGTGAGTAACTGTGCGAAACGTCATTTTCCCTCCCTGTGAGCAACGGGGATAAGCCACCGTTTTGCCCATACGCAAAGCCTGCTCACAAAGCTCAGCGGTATCTGCCTCGCTACCCTTTGCCCAGTAGAGCAGCACGGTATCTGCCTGCAAAAAGGGCAAAAGTCCGGCACAGGCCTCACAGATGATACGGCTTTTCTCTTTCCGCTGAGTAACCGAAGCTCTCAGAGCCTTATAATGCTCTCTGAGAAGTGCTTTTTCCATAATAATGCAAGCTTTTAGGCAAGAATGGCATCGAGCACTCTCTCCGCCTCTTCCTCACCCTTAAGGGCACCGATGAGCTGTGCCGCAAAATCAACGGCTGCTCCTGCTCCTCTTGCTGTAATAATATTTCCATCGCAGATCACGTCTGCCTCAAAAACGGCGGCACCAAGGAGCTTATCCTCAAAGCCGGGATAGCAAACTGCCATCTTGCCCTTGAGAAGGCCCTTTTCACCAAGTATGGAGGGCGCAGCACAGATGGCCGCAACAAACGCACCCTTATCAATTGCCAGATCTATAAATTCGTTGACCTTTTCAGATGCCTTAAGGTTAAGTGTTCCGGGCATTCCGCCGGGGAGCACCACCATTTCAAGATCATCTGCCGCCTGAAGCCTGCACTCACAAACGTCTGCCTTTACGGCGATACCGTGAGCTCCCGTTACCATCTCTCCGCCAACACCGACCGTAGTTACCTCAATGCCCGCACGGCGCATAAGATCAACAGGGGGTGAGCGCCTCTACCTCTTCAAAGCCTTCTGCCAAAAATACGTATACCATAATTTCACCTATATCAATTATTATTTCAAGGCTCAGCCTATTGCCGCCCTGATCTTATCGTTTATCTCCTCGATGGGGAGAAGCTCTCCCTCAGGAGCACACTCTATCACGTGCCAGCCATCCTTTTCGGCCGCATAATGTGCCGCCTCTGCACAGCGGAGAAGATAGCCTCTGTCCTTTTCGTGAATATCCATCTTCTGCCCTGTCTCAGCGCTTCTCTCTCTCACCTTTCCCGATGAGATATCCTGATTCATTGATAGAAGAACAACGCAATCAGGTCTGGGGAGGCCCAGCTTTCCGAACTCAAAATCGTAAAGCCAGCCAAAAAATCCGTCCCATTCCTCACGGGGAAGCTTTGAAAGCTGGTGATATGCGTTTGCCGTTGTATATCTGGTGGCAACTACGGTGCAATCTCCGTCCTCGATATCCTTTTTCCAATCGGTTACGTAGCTGACGTATCTGTCCGCCGCATATAGCATAGAGGCTGCATAGCCGTTCGTATCGGAGGGGGAGCTGCCCAGCTCTCCTCCCAGATACATTTCTACAAGAACGGCGCTCTTTTCTCCGTATGAGGGAAAGGAAAGCTCGCGGACCCTTTTGCCCTCACTGCGAAGGCGCTCGGAAAGCAGCCTTCCCTGTGTGGTCTTTCCCGATCCGTCCAGACCCTCGATAACTATAAAGCGTCCCATTTATTCCTCGTCCTCTTTCTTTACAAGCATTTCCATATATTCCTGCTTTGTTATGAGAAGCTGCCTGGGCTTCTGACCCTCGGGAGGTGAAACGTAGCCCATCTCCTCCATTTTATCGATGATCTTGGCCGCTCTTCCGTAGCCGACGGAAAGCCTTCTCTGCAAGAGAGACGTTGAAATCTTTCCGCTCTCAAAGGCAACCTCAAGAGCCTGCGAGATAAGGGGATCGCCACCGTCTCCTCCGTCAGCCGCAGGAGCCGCTCCCGCACCGCCGGAGCCCTTCTTTGCTCCGCAAAGGGCCGCCTGTGCCTCTATCTCCTTCATGACCTCATCGGAGTATTCTGCTCCGTTCTGGCAATTGTTTGTCTTTATGAAGCTGACGATAGCATCTATCTCATCATCACAAACGAAGGCGCCCTGAACTCTGATAGGCTTTGCCGCACCCACAGGGCTGTACAGCATATCTCCTCGGCCGATAAGGCTCTCTGCTCCGCTACGGTCAATGATAGTTCTTGAGTCTACCTGGCTGGCAACGGTGCAGGCGATTCGGGAGGGAATGTTTGCCTTGATAACGCCTGTGATAACGTCCACAGAGGGACGCTGAGTTCCGATTATAAGGTGCATTCCCGCTGCTCTTGCCTTTGCGGCAAGGCGGGCAATGGAGGTCTCAACGTCATCGGGAGCGGTAGACATCAGGTCTGCAAGCTCGTCGATAACGATGATGATTCGGGGCATATGCTCCATCTCGGGATCGTTTTCTGTTATTTTATTAAAGCTGTCCATATCGCGAACACCAACTGCCTCAATAAGCCCAAAGCGGCGCTCCATTTCGTTCACCGCCCAGTTAAGGCTTCCTGCCGCCTTTTTCGGGTCGCTGACTACAGGCACAAGCAGGTGAGGAAGACCGTTATATATGCCAAACTCAACCTTTTTGGGGTCTATAAGGATAAGCTTTACGTCCTCAGGGCTTGCCTTATAAAGAAGCGACACGAGGATACTGTTGATGCACACGGATTTACCCATACCGGTAGCACCTGCAATGAGCAGGTGAGGCATTTTCTGAATATCCATGTAAACTGAGCTGCCTGCAACGTCCTTACCGACGGCGGCCGCTATTTTACTCTTATGCTCGGAGAAGGTCTTATCCGCAAGAAGTGTTCTGAGGTAGACCGTCTCCGCAGTTTTGTTGGGCACCTCAATGCCTACCGCCGCCTTGCCGGGAATGGGCGCCTCAATACGAACGCCGCTTGTTGCAAGGTTCAGGGCAATATCGTCCACAAGATTGGATATGGACTTAACTCTCGTTCCCGGCTCGGGAAGAAGCTCGTATCTTGTGATCGTGGGGCCACGGGAAACGCCTACGATCTTCGTTCTCACGTTGAAGCTGGCCAGAACGCTGACAAGCTTTGCCGCATTATCGTGAAGCTCCTCTCTGATGTTCTGCGCCTTGACAGGGTTTGAGCCCTCATGGAGCAGCTCTATGGGAGGAAATTTATACTCAGGCTTTGGGATATCTATGGGAACCTGCTTTGCCTCGTCCATACCGCCGGAAAGGCTCTCACGGTGTATCCTTACTCCGCCTTCATCCTCTCCGCCTGCGTCCTCATCACTATCCTCCGGATATGAATCTGCAAGAAGGTCGAGAAGATCTGCACCGATAAGGTCTCCGTCTACAGGCTCCTCAGGGGGAAGAAGCTCAAAGCCATCGCCCTCACCTTCGCCGTCTCCGTCATCAAACAGGGCGTTTTCGGCATCCATTTCTTCAGGGGTCTTCTTTTTCTTAGCCTCACGCATAACGTCATTATATTTCTCCCGCTCAAGGCGAGCTCTTCTCTCCTCAGGGGTCTCCTCCTCAACGGGAGCAGGAACGTTATCCTCGGGGAAATCGTCGTCAATCGGAACGTCAGGCTCAAATTTTGGAGCAGGCTTCTTTCTCGGTGTCTTTTCGGGGACCTCGGGAACCACAGGCTCATCGGGAATTGCGGGAGGAACGGGGTCTATATCATCATCCGCATAATCATCGTCCTCCTCAAGCTCCGCCTCAATGGCACGGCGCTCTCTCGCCTCCTTCAGCTTTCGACCTATATACTGGAAGAACTTCTTGGGGGTGAGGCCTGCGGTGAGGAGAATGCCCAGAAACAGAAGAGCGATCACGATAACGAAGGATGCAACAGACTTGAAGCACACAAGGAAGGTCTGGCCTATAAGGCCGCCAACCACGCCGCCGCCGGTGATCTCAGTTCCTCTTGTAAACATTTCGATCACGTTATAGCTTCCGTTGGGGGATATGAGCTCGAAAAGAACGGAGAAAAGAACGGAGGAGATAAGCGCAAAAACCGTTCTCGTTCCAATTATGTTATCTCCCTTGTCCAGAAGCTCGGAAACGCCTGCAAATATGAGAAAAACAGGTATTACCAGAGCAGAAATGCTGAAAAATCCGGTCATTACGTTGTAAATAAAGCCGGTGAGAAGGCCGGGGTCCTCTGCCCTGCCGGTGAAAAAGCAAATGATGAGCAAAATTGCCGCAACGATAAGAAGGTAGGGCACCGTCTGCTTCCAGATGGCACGGTACTCCTCCTTTTTCATATCCTTGATGCGCTGCTCCTCCTCGATGCGCTTTCTTGCATCTGAGCCCTTTGTGCCGGAGCCGCTTTTATTGACGGAGCCGGATCTGGAAACTGTTCTTTTTCCGTTTCCGGAGCTGTTATTCTTCTGATCTTTTTTCTGTGCCATTTATATAACTCCAAAAAATAAATTCCAAACTATCTGCCCGTATTGTTATACCCTGAAAGGGTATACTAACCGAGTATATAACTATTCATTATAATAATACCAGATTTTATACAGTTTTTCAAGGGGTGGACCGCAAAACTGCACCAAATAAGAAAATTTAAGGATAGGTCAAGCACACGCTCCAAAAAGGAGGTAAAATGACAGAGAAAAAAAGAAAAAAACTGCAACCGATGCTCCTGACCGTAGGAGCGGGACTTGTTGCAGGCTTTATCAACGGTTTGCTTGGAGCCGGGGGAGGGATAATTCTGCTCTGGGCAATGAAGCACTTGAACCCTGCAAGGGGAGACGACGCCATCAGAGACAATTTTGCCTCAACGGTAGCCGCAATACTACTGCTCAGCACCGTTTCAGCGGTGACCTATTCCGCCTCCTTCCCCATAGAGGCGCCAACCCTTGCCCTTCTTGTTGTTCCCGGAATTGCAGGCGGCATTTTCGGTGCATACCTTACGGATAAGCTGAACACCTCCCTGCTGAAGCTGCTGTTCTCTCTTCTTATTATCATCGCCGGCGTCAACATGGTGCTAAGATAATATCCTCTGCCGTTTTCTCTTCCGGCATACAAAAAAGAGCTGCAATGTAATTGCAGCTCTTTCTATCTTATTCTTTTTCCTCTTCGCCTTCGCCGTTCTGCTTCTTCAGCATTTCACGGATCTCGCAAAGAACGCTGAGCTCTGTTTCCTTGGGCGCTTCTTCCTTCTTCTCTTCCTCTTCCTTCTTCTTCAGGCTCTCAAGCTTCTTGTGTGCCGCTGTCATAACACGAAGAACAACGAAAATAGAGACCGCTATGATGAGAAAATCAATAATGTTCTGGATGAAGTTTCCGTATGTAAGCGCAAGCTCAGGTGTTACAACGGTTACTCCGTCCTCGGCCAGAACTGCCTCATTGATGACCCACTTGAGCTCGGTGATGCTTACCTTGCCTGTGAGTATGCTGATGAGAGGGGTGATGATATCGTTAACAAGCGAGGTTACGATCTTTCCGAACGCTCCGCCGATAACAACACCGACAGCCATATCAATAATATTGCCCTTCATTATGAAGGCCTTGAAATCTGCAAAAAACTTCTTCATTTCAGTTTTTCCTTTCATTTAGTATACTACATTTTATCATCCTCCGACAGTATTTGCAATAGCTGACTGATAAACTTTCAACTTTTTTGTGCTTTCCCTCCACCTCTCAGATGCTAAAAGTGTGACTCAGTCACTTGACAAACCACATCTTCAATGATAGAATCTATATGTCCTGACATAAGGTTCGTTTGTTCCGATTGAAAGGGTGTTTGAAATAGACAACGGGGGCTTGTACCCTTTTCAAATGCTGCAGGACAACTGCGGCATTTTTATTTTACCAAGCGGAGGTTTTTATGGCAAAAAGAGTAGCTGTTATGGGCATTATCGTTGAAAACCGTGAAAGCACGGAGGCCCTCAACTCCCTTCTTTCCGAATACGGCGATTTCATTATCGGAAGAATGGGCGTTCCCTATAAAGAAAAAGGGATAAACATCGTTTCCATCGCCATAGATGCCCCCCAGGATACTATTGCTGCATTGGCAGGAAGGGTAGGAAACCTCAGCGGCATCAGCGTTAAGACCGCTTATTCCAACGTGGTGACCGATGACTGATCTGATAAAAGCTCTCATCACCCGTCTCAAAAACGAACACACCCTTACACTATGCGAATACAAGACCCTTATCAACGGCTATTCTCAGGATGCCGCTCACTATGCCGCATCTCTTGCTATGGAGGAAAAGAAGCGCATATACGGCAATGAGGTCTATATTCGAGGCCTTATCGAAATTTCCAATATATGTAAAAATGATTGCAACTACTGCGGTATAAGAAAAAGCAACCTTAATTGCAGCCGCTACAGGCTATCGCCAAGCGAAATTCTTGCCTGCTGCGACCACGGATACTCTCTCGGATTTCGTACCTTCGTTCTTCAGGGCGGAGAGGACGGCTACTTTTCAGATTCAGTTCTCGTTCCTTTGCTTGAAAAAATAAAATCACGTTATCCGGATTGCGCAGTTACCCTGTCTCTGGGCGAGCGGAGCCGTGAGAGCTATGAAAGGCTTTACCACGCAGGGGCAGACAGGTATCTTCTTCGCCACGAAACTGCAGATCGGGAGCATTATTCAAGCCTCCATCCTTCCTCCCTCTCCTATGAAAGGCGCATGGAATGCCTTAGAGACCTTATGGACATAGGCTATCAGGTAGGCTGCGGCTTTATGGTCGGCTCTCCGGGCCAAACCTCCGATCATCTTGCAGCCGATCTCAAGTTTATTGAGGAGTTTTCTCCCCATATGTGCGGAATCGGCCCATTTATTCCCCATTGCGATACCCCCTACAGGGATCATATGGCCGGAAGCGTTGAGCTGACCTGCTATCTGCTTTCTCTGATAAGACTTATAAAGCCGAGCATACTTCTGCCCTCTACCACAGCTCTCGGAACACTTCGTGAGAACGGCCGTGAAATGGGCATCCTGTCCGGCGCAAATGTTGTGATGCCTAATCTTTCTCCGGAGGATGCAAAAGCCAAATACACCCTGTATAACAACAAGCTCACAAGTGGTGCCGAAAGTGCTGAGGCTCTGGATATGCTTCGGAAAAAAATGTCTGCCATTGGCGCTGAGATAGTATGCGCCAGAGGCGATGCTAAGTAAACGAAACTCAGAGGCACAAGCTTTAAAATTAAAATATACTACGTCCTACTTAAAGTTCTTTTGCTTCTTTTCTTTCAAGCCTACAGTCTTCGGACCTAAGGTAAACGAAACTTAGAGGCAGATGCTTTAAAATAAAAATATACTACGTCCTACTTAAAGTTCTTTTGCTTCTTTTCTTTCAAGAAAAGAAGAAGAAAGGAAACCACCATGGCTGAATATAATATCAAATCACTTAAGGCAGAGGAATTTATTAACGACGGAGAGATCCGTGCTACCCTCGAATATGCTGAGGCTAACAAAAACAACATTGAGCTCATAGACTCTATACTTGAAAAGGCAAGACCCAGGAAAGTGGGCAACGGTCTTGAGTGCAAGGGCCTCTCTCACCGTGAGGCAAGCGTTCTTCTCGCCTGCGAGATACCCGAAAAGGTTGAGGAAATGAAAAAGCTGGCTGAGGAGATCAAGCTGGCCTTCTATGGCAACAGAATCGTAATGTTTGCCCCCCTCTACCTCTCTAACTACTGCGTTAACGGCTGCGTTTATTGCCCCTATCACCTGAAAAACAAGTCCATTTGCCGCAAAAAGCTCTCTCAGGATGAGATCAAGGCTGAGGTCATTGCCCTTCAGGATATGGGCCACAAGCGCCTTGCTCTTGAGGCAGGCGAGGACCCCGTTCACAATCCTATCGAGTATATTCTTGAGTCTATCAAAACTATCTACTCCATCAAGCACAAGAACGGCGCCATTAGAAGAGTTAACGTCAATATCGCTGCAACAACTGTTGAAAACTACAGAAAGCTTAAGGATGCAGGTATTGGTACTTATATCCTCTTCCAGGAAACGTACCACAAGGAAAGCTACCTCCAGCTCCATCCCACAGGGCCCAAGCACGACTACGACTACCACACAGAGGCCATGGACCGTGCAATGGAGGGCGGCATCGACGACGTTGGTCTCGGTGTTCTCTTTGGTCTTGAGCTTTATAAATACGAGTTTGCCGGCCTTCTTATGCACGCAGAGCACCTTGAGGCTGTTCACGGTGTTGGCCCCCACACCATTAGCGTTCCCAGACTTAAAAGGGCTGACGATATCGACCCCGATCAGTTTGACAACGGTATTTCCGACGAAATATTCGAAAAGATAATAGCCTGCATCCGCATTGCCGTTCCCTATACGGGCATGATCATCTCCACCCGTGAATCCGAAAAGGTTCGTGGAGAGGCT
>JAFQNM010000269.1 GCA_017395885.1 Clostridia bacterium
AGTATGTCTCTGCAGACTTGGACTCCTCAACTGTGATAACGCCGTCAGCAGAAACTCTTTCCATAGCGTCAGCAATAAGAGTACCGATAACCTCGTCGCCTGCGGAGATAGTACCAACTCGGGAGATATCGCTTGTGCCGTTTACCTTCTTGGAGTTCTTTATCAGAGCATCAACAGCCTTATCAACAGCCTTCTGGATACCCTTGCGGAGGATAATGGGGTTTGCGCCTGCCGCAACGTTCTTCATACCCTCTGTGATGAGAGCCTGAGCGAGAAGCGTAGCGGTTGTAGTACCGTCGCCTGCGGCATCATTTGTTTTGGAGGCAACCTCATGAACGAGCTGAGCGCCCATATTTTCGGATGCAGACTCAAGCTCGATCTCCTTAGCGATGGTAACACCGTCGTTAGTAATAAGGGGAGCACCGAACTTCTTATCGAGAACAACATTGCGACCCTTGGGACCCATTGTGATCTTTACTGTGTTTGCAAGCTTATCAACGCCTGCGAGAAGAGCGTTTCTGGCTTCAACGCCATAGAGAATATCTTTTGCCATAATATTAATACCTCACTTGATTATTCAACGATAGCAAGAATGTCAGACTGACGGACGATGGTATACTCTGTACCGTCGCACTTGACCTTAGAGCCGGAGTAGTTAGCGGTGATCACCTTATCGCCGACCTTAACGGTCATAACAACGTCCTTACCGTCAACACATCCGCCGGGGCCAACAGCCACAACGAGAGCCATCTGGGGCTTTTCCTGAGCGGCACCGGGAAGAACGATGCCGGATTTTGTAGTTTCTTCTGCCTCTACCGCTTTAAGAACAACGCGGTCTGCAAGGGGCTTGAGAGTCATAATGTACCTCCTGTATGTTTGTGCAGTGCACTTTGGTAACAATTTTGTCGTTAGCACTCGAATGGGTTAAGTGCTAAAGCATAAGTATATTGTAGTCACCCTGAAAGGAAAAGTCAACCCCTAATTACATACTTTAACATTTAATTCATAAGTTATGATATTGAAGCTTGCCGGCGGGTGGGCTTTTTGCTTAAAAACTGAAAAAATATAATATTTGCGACATTATTTTGAAATACTGTTGACAATGTTGTCACATTATGGTACAATATAGATACAAAACAGAAAAGCTGTGACAACTTGAACGGCAGCTTTTACCTGATTACAGCATTTTATGCTGAAAAATGATGAACAAAGAGGTAAAAATGGCAAGAGTGGTTAAAAAAAGCAGCAAGCTTTATGATGAGTATAAGAAAACCAGAACATTGGCTATTCTTTGTGTTGTTCTTGTGGGAGTGTTCTTCGTTTCCTTTGGAGTTTCAGGCATAGTGAACGTGGCTACCTTTGGTGCTTTGAGATTTTTGCCCTTCGTCTTTTCCATTTTATTCCTTGCAAGCGGAATCGGAGCCAAGTATTTCGGTGAAAAGGCCAATGCTCTGAAGGCCGGTGTTGAGGGAGAAATCACCACTGCAATGATAGTGGAAGAGCTCCCTGATGACTACGTCGTGTATCAGAACATTGAGGTCACATATAACGGTAAAGCAAGTGAGCTGGATGCCGTTGTGGTGGGTCCCACCGGAGTGTTTATTATAGAAACAAAGAATCATAACGGAAAGATAGCGGGAAGCTATGATGATCCTCAGTGGGTGCAGCATAAGGTTGGCCGGCAGGGAACACCCTATTCAAAGAATTTTTATAGCCCGGTCAAGCAGGTGGGAACTCACGTATACAGGCTTGCAAACTTTTTGAGAGGCAACGGATGTAACGTTTACGTTAACGGCATAGTTTACTTTGCAAACCCTGCGGCAGAGGTATATATAGGGGGAGCGGAGGGAAACACTCCCGTGTACAGCGCACTCAACGGCGGAGCAACAAGACTGCGAGAGAGGATTCTGGGCTGCGGTGACCGTGTTTATGCACAGGATATCCATAGGATCAATGACCTGCTCGGCAGGATATAAGTATGTGAAAAAGAGAAAGCTCATTACGCAGGTAATGAGCTGAGCTGGTCGATAAGGATACTTTATGTTCTTGCCGGACAACAAGGGTGCGGCAGGGAGATTAAAGGCAAAAAGAGTGAACTCCCCTGATCTATCAGGGGAGTTCTCAGCTTGTCGATAAAGTTATCGACAAGCTGCCTCAGGCTGTCGAGAAGGATGCAGATTTCGTCATTTCAAGTCCGTCGGCGTACAAAGGTACGACAGGACTTGAAATGGCGAAAAGCTTGAAATCCCCTGAAAATCAGGGGATTTCTTCAATGTGACTTTAATTATTTGTTGCTTTTGCCGTTTACAGTTAAAGCTTCGAGCCGGCTGTCTTTGTTTTGATATATTTGCGGTCTGCGCCTTTTTCGACAGCCTGTGAACTCCCCTGATTTATCAGGGGAGTTCTTTAATATGACTTTAATAATTTGTTGATTTTGCCGTTTACAGTTAAAGCCACGATCCGGCGGTCTTTGCTTTTGTGTATTTGAGGTCTGCATTTTTTTCTGCAACCTGACACCGGCTGCATATTTTAGAGCCGGTAGGAGATCGTCAGAGCACGAGGCTTGGGGCAGAGTATATTCTTGCGCTCAGCTCCTGGTTGAGAAGATAAAGGCTTCTGGGATCAGAGCCGAAGAGCTCCATCTTCGTGATAAGATCGTTTGCGTTTGTTTCCTCCTCGCCCTGCTCCTTAACGAACCAGTCGAGGAACTGCATTGTGCGGAAATCGCGAACGTCATATGCGGCGCCGTAGATCTCGTTGATAAGGCTTGTAACGTATTTTTCGTGCTCAAGGCCTGCCTTAAGAACGTCCATATGGCAGGCAAAGGTCTTATCGGGCTTTGCTATAGCCTCGAGAGTAACCTTTTCGTTTTCGTTCTGCAGGTAGGTGTAGAAGAGCATAGCATGGTCTCTCTCCTCCTGAGCCTGGATCATATACCAGTTGGCAAAGCCGTCCAGTCCCTGCTCCTTGAAGTAGTTGGAGAAATCGAGGTAGAGATAAGCTGAGTAAAGCTCCTTGTTGATCTGCTGATTCAAAAGCTCGTGAACCTTTTTATCCATATTATATACCTGTCCTTTCGGTTGTTTCTTTGTTGATAACATTATAGCTCATTGGTGCTTCTTTTTCTGTGACTAAGTCACAATTTAAGAATGATTCCTAAAAATAAAAGGAGATGCAAAGCATCTCCTTTTTGCTATTTTACTCTTCGCCGTTCTCGTCGTCGCTGTTGTGGGGAGCAGGATCGACCTTGATATCTATGTCGGGGTTGCTAACAGCGGAGGCGCCTTCAGCCTCACGGCGAAGTCTTTCCTCCTCACGCTTGCGCTCGTTTTCAGCAATTTCGATGGCACGCTTTGCGTTTTCCTCCTCGCTGCGGCGGCGGCGCTCAGCCACCATCTCCTCAAGCTCCTCGAAGGTAACGTCGTCCTCCTCCATAGCACGTCTGAACTGCTCTGCGTCCATAACCTCGTTTTTGTGAAGGAACTTTGCAACAAAGTGGAGCTTATCCATATGCTCTGTGAGAAGGCGCTTAGCCTCGTTATAGGCATCTGTGATGATCTTGTTGATCTCCTCGTCGATGCGAGCGGCAACGGCCTCGGAGAAGTTGCGGCTCTGAGAAATATCACGGCCCAGGAACACCTCAGTATCGCTGTGCCCGCTACCGAACAGGATGGGGCCAAGGTCGCTCATGCCGAGCTGCATTACCATGGTGCGGGCGATCTGGGTAGCTCTCTGAATATCGTTGGAGGCACCGCCGGAGAAGTCATCAAAGATGAGCTGCTCTGCAACGCGGCCGCCAAGGAGCATAGATATCTTCTGCTTGAGCTCGTTGCGATAAACGCTGTATTTGTCCTCTGCGGGAAGGTTCAGGGTGTAGCCAAGGGCCTGACCGCTGGGGATAATGGAAATTCTGTGCACGGGGTCCATAAGGGGAAGCACGTGAGAAAGAACTGCGTGACCTGCCTCGTGATAAGCGGTCTTAAGCTTTTCGGCATCCTTTATCCGCATGG
>JAFQNM010000270.1 GCA_017395885.1 Clostridia bacterium
GACTTGAGCTCCCATGTTCTCCAGGGAGCGATGATCTCCATATCGGGTGCAAGAGCCTTAATAGTAAGCTCAAAGCGAACCTGGTCGTTACCCTTACCTGTGCAGCCGTGAGCAATAGCATCTGCGCCCTCTGCCTTTGCGATCTCTACTATACGCTTTGCAATGATGGGACGGGCAAATGCTGTGCCCAGGAGGTAAGTATTCTCATACTTTGCGCCTGCCTTGAGGGTGGGGTATACGTAATCCTGAATGAATACCTCCTTCAGGTCCTCGATATAGAGCTTGGAGGCGCCTGTTCTGAGTGCCTTTTCCTCAAGGCCCTCTGTTTCCTTACCCTGACCTACGTCGCCGCACACGCCGATTACCTCACAGCCGGGATAATTATCCTTGAGCCATGCGATCATAATAGACGTATCGAGACCGCCGGAGTATGCAAGAACTATCTTTTTAATATCTTTTTTTGCTTTCATTTTTCTGACCTGACCTTCTATATTTTGACTGCCGTTTTCGGCTTTTTTTCAACAATAGTTATTATATCACTCTTTTCAAAAATTGCAATATGCACATTTAATAAATTTAAATTATTTATTTATAAATATTCGCTAATTATGCATATTAATGTATATTTATTCGTTGCCGGGGGAATTTTACAAGTATATTTACACGCTTATTAAAGAAGAATAATAACAAACAATTCAGTGAGGATATTATTATGAAGATCAAAGCAAAATCTATAATTGCCCTGCTTTCAATATCTGCAATTTTACTTGCATCAACCGTCAGCGGCTATGAGATGCCCGTTTACAGCTCATCTGCCCACACTACCACATCCCCCTACAACTGGTACTGCAAAAAGACAGACGATCACAGCCAGCCTCCTCTCGACTCACTGCTCTCCTTCATTGAGAAGGACGGTCTTTGTGCATATTATGCAGACAAAAGGCACACAGATTTCGACTCGGAGGAAAAGGTCATCTATCTGACCTTTGATGCGGGATACGAAAACGGAAACGTTGAAAGGATACTTGATATTCTGAAGGCAGAGGAGGTGCCCGGGGCTTTTTTCGTTCTTGAGAACATTGTGAAAAGAAACACTGATCTTATTAAAAGGATGAACGCTGAGGGCCATTTGGTCTGCAACCACACGGCAACACACCCGGATATGAGTGCCAAGATTGGAAAAGAGACTTTTATGCAGGAGCTATGGGCACTTGAGGACGTATGCGAGGAGGCCGGCATTGAGCTGGCTCCTTACTACCGGCCACCTGAGGGCAGATTCTCTGAGGAAAACCTGAGAATTGCCGCAGAAAACGGGTACAAGACCATATTCTGGAGCTTTGCATACGTGGATTGGGATAACAATGCTCAGGCTTCTCCCTCAGCAGCAACAAAAAAGGTCGTTGACGGAACACACAACGGTGAGGTCATTCTTCTCCACCCTACCTCTGCAACAAATGCGGAAATACTTGACGATCTTATAAGAGAATGGAAGTCTATGGGCTTTCGCTTTGGAACACTTGACGAGCTGACAAAATAACAAATCCTATACTTTAAAATGTCACAAGTCCCTTGAGGCGTAACCGCTTCAAGGGACTTTATCTTACTTAAAAATATCTCTCAGCAATTCAACTATCTTGAATCTGATCTTATAGGTCTTATTATCACTTTCCGTTATAGCTCTGTACTGGCCCTCTGTGAATCCTGCGCTGATGAAAACCTCTTCTCTCTCTGTTGCACAGGTCGTGCAAAGAGGAGGATATAAGACGCACCACCAGTTTTTCCCCTCTGCCTCTCCTATCATAACTCTCAGTGACGTATACGTTCCCTCAGGCAAAACAAGGCCATCATACTCTCTTTCAGGGTACTTCTCTTCTCCGAGAACAACATCTACATTATAATCGTATCCCTCTTCTTTGATCTTGGATCGAGCCGCCTCTTTTAGCATTTCAAGAGATTTTTCTGTTTTAGCATATGCCTCATCAGGGCTGTCTGCCTCTATTTTCTCAACGGCAGAAAGAACCGCA
This sequence comes from Clostridia bacterium, assembly GCA_017395885.1. Classification (GTDB taxonomy): domain Bacteria; phylum Bacillota; class Clostridia; order Oscillospirales; family CAG-272; genus Avispirillum. The sequence continues at coordinate 2,025 of JAFQNM010000270.1, forward strand.
TCTCTTACCTTCAGCTTAAGCGCCTGATCCTCCTCGGAATCTGAATTTGCAAGCACGTGCAGCCTTATCATATTATCGTATATCTCCTCCTCTCCGTTAACGGGAAGAACGGAAATAAGTACGAATACGGCCAAAAACGCTATGCAGCATATAAGTATTGCTTTTACTTTCATTTTGATCTCCTTTTCTTTTGGTACTGTATTGTTCCCATATTATCTGCCGTTTATTCAAAATGGAGGTCATTTAATTCCGTTTTATCTGTGAAGGAAACGGCCGCCTTTCAGTGCGAAATCAAGAAAAGCAATAATCAAAGCGGCACGTCTCGATGATGAAAAAGCACCTGCATTGCAGGTGCTTTCTTATTCTATATTATTCTTTTATTGCGTATTTTTCTTATACAAGCCTTGAGCGTTTTTCACCTGCGAGGAAGGCATCTATGCTTGCCATCATATCCCTGAGGCAACGGTTACGTGCTTCATATGATCCCCAGGCCATATGGGGAGTGAGGCAAACGTTTGGAAGCTCCTTAACCTCAAAATAGGGGCTGCTCTCTCTGAAGGGCTCTGCGCTATACACGTCTACACCGATACCGCAAAGCTTTCCCTCCTTTGCCGCTCTGCACAGAGCAGCCTCATCACAAACTGCCCCCCGTGCTACGTTAACGACGATTGCGTCTCTCTTCATCATTGCAATGCGCTCCTCGCTTATTAGGCCGAGGGTGCCCTCGTTCAGAGGAGTATGGACAGTTATTATATCTGCCGTTTTGCAAAGAGTATCAATATCTACGCATTCGTATCCTTCGACCGGGGTTCGTTTGTTTGCAATGACCCTACAACCGAAGGCCTCTGCTACTGCGGCAACCTTTTTGCCTATATTTCCGAGGCCAACTATTCCCCACGTTTTTCCTGCTATCTCGTGATACACGGGAGTCAGCTTATTGGCAACGCTTCCTCTCGAATACTTGCCGCTCTCAACGTATGCATTATACTCGGGCAGGTGGGTGGCAAGCGAAAGCACCATTGACACTGTGAGCTGTGCTACGCTATCCGTTGAATAGCCTACCACGTTACAAACGCCTATGCCCTTTCTTTTCATAAACTCAAGGTCAACGTTATCAAAGCCTGTTGCGGCGATGCATATGAGTCTGAGGCTGCTGTTACCGCCCACCGTGCTCTCATTGAGCTTTACCTTATTTACTATGACCACATCAGCACCGGATATTCTTTTCTCAACGTTCTCCGGCTCGGTTGAGGGGTACGGCACTACCTCTCCGTATTTTGAAAGGGGAGCAAGATCAAGGTCATCTCCCAGGGTAGCCGCATCCAGAAGCACGATCTTCATTGCATATCTCCTGTTTTAAACTTTTAGTATATATAACAATAGCGGCTGACTTTCGTCAGCCGC
>JAFQNM010000271.1 GCA_017395885.1 Clostridia bacterium
CAGATGCGGCAGACCTTTTTGAAACAAACGCCTCATCAGTTATTCTGGATATCGACGGCGGCAGGCTTTCCGTTCCCGAAGGAACTCACGCCGCAGAGGTCTACAGCTACGGCAAAAACTATTATTTCGACAGCGACTATCTCCGCCAGCTTGATGACAGGATCAATTTCCTCGCTGCGGCAGGCATCAACTCATATCTGCGTATATATTCTGACCTTGAGGGACACACCTTTGACTATTCTCCCGACAGAAAGGAAAGCCTCTCCCTTATGTGCGCCATTGCAGGCTTTCTCGCAGAAAGATACCCCTCCGTAAAGGGATATATCATAGGATCGGCAGCAAACACAAACGTCTCATCCCTGACTGCTGAATATGCAGAATCAAGGGCACGCCTTTTTTCCGTATTCTGCGAAAGCGTGCGAAGCCGCAACCCCTATGCACAGGTCATTATCCCCTACAGCGAGGTCGGCACCTGCGACCCCCATCTGACCGCTGCCATGACAGACTACTACCTTTCGAAATACAGTGCAGGCACCCAGAGCTTTATGCTTGAAACGGCCAAGGGAGCGACCTCTGCAATAGCGTCCGCCTCCCGCCTTTCCGACACGGCAACCTCTGTTGGCTTCTCCTCCGGCGGCGCCTCCATGATCTGGATAGCCCCCGGTGAATACGGCGCAGACCGTATAACCGAAGCATACAGAGAGCTTTGTATGCAGTCTGCCGCACATGGCTTTATCTTTTGCGCTGTATCCGTTGAAAAAACGGATAAAAGTCCCATCCTTTACGAGGCCCTGAAGCAGATGCTTGACCGAGAAAACGTTATCTCCGCATCCTCAAGCCAATTCACAGCCTCAGATTCTGCCAACGGTTTCTCCGGAGTCTACAGTCTCTGGGATTTCACCTCATCCTACGACACCAAGGGTTGGGTATCGGGCGGAAGCTTTGCTCCCCCCATAACTGCCAAGGGCGAAAACGGAGAGCGGGTGCTGAGAGCCGATAACTCGGATATAAGCAAAAGTGCAGGCATTCTCATCTGTCGCACAGAAGCTCCCCTTGATATGACCGGAGTTTCTGCCAGATTCACCCTCTCGGTTGAGTCTGATACGGCAAATTTTGCCGAGATCGCTCTTATTCTGGGAAGCGGAGAGTCCAGAGCTGAATTTTCAGCAACGGTAGAGTGCAACAAAAAAACCTCCCTCACCTGTGACCTTCAGGATTTCGAGGGAGCTCGAAGCATTGATTATGCCGCCATTATCGTCAGAGGCGGCGAGGGTGCCTCTGCCACGGTTTCTCACGTGGAGCTTTGCAGCAAAGAGCTGACAGACGAAGAAATGAGCCTCCGATTCTCCTCAGAAAGGCCCTCTCCCCACAATCCTCTCCTCTATGCCGTGATCATATTCACCGCCGCAGGCACGGTTACCGTTTTCTCCGTTCTTATCAAAAAGCAGACCTCCCACAAAAAGAAGGAGGAAAATAACGAAAAATGATGAGCAAATCTAAGATCATAAGCCTTATTGCGGCCGCTCTTATTATAGGGGTGGGAGGCATTTATCTTTCGGTGGGTGCTGCAGCGATCCCCTTTGCGCTGGCATCCTGCATCATCCTCCTTTGCGTTATGGGAGGAGCAGGCATCGCCGAGGCCCGGGCATCAAAGGAAAAGGGTCTTGCCGCCCTGCTGCCCGCCATTTGCTTTTTTGTGCTGGCAGGCTTTATTGCTGCCGCTCTCGTTTACTACTGCATAATGTAAAAAAACCTTGAAAAGCAAGCTTTTCAAGGTTTTTTATGCTTATCTCTGATTACTGAGCAGCTGTAACGATAGCATCAAACTTCTCGGGAACGAGAGATGCACCGCCGATAAGGCCGCCGTCTACGTTATACTTAGAAAGAAGCTCTGCTGCATTCTGGTCGTTCATGCTTCCGCCGTACTGGATAGTTGTTGCCTCAGCTACATCGTTTCCGTAAAGCTTTGCAATGGTTGCACGGATAACGCCGCAGGTCTCATCAGCCTGCTCGGGAGTAGCAGTGAGGCCTGTGCCGATTGCCCATACAGGCTCGTATGCGATGATAACGTTCTTCATATCCTCTGCAGAAATGCCTGCAAGGTCAAGCTTTGTCTGCATGGAAACGATCTCATCTGTGATACCTGCAAGTCTCTCCTCCTTAACCTCACCAAGGCAGAGAAGAACCTTAAGGCCTGCTGCAAGTGCTGCCTTTGTTCTCTTGTTTACGGTCTCATCTGTCTCACCGAAGTACTGTCTTCTCTCGGAGTGACCGATA
>JAFQNM010000272.1 GCA_017395885.1 Clostridia bacterium
GGCAGGCGTTCTTGTTGTTGCTGTTCTTTTTGCGGGCAAGGGCATTCCCGATGCTTTGGGATCAGATTTCCTCGGCCTCGGCCTGCTTCTTCTCAGAATACTGCCTGTTCAGCTTATCGTATGCACTTTGCAGTTTTTCATGTTCGAGCTTTGCTCAAGCATCATCAGCGGAACGTTTCTCCAGCTTGTTGCCACAGTGGCTCTCTCACTGGTCTCAGGCTTCTTCTATCCCAAGCAGAGCCTGCCTGAGAGCGTTTCTGCCTTTGGCTCCGTAACTCCCACGGGGTGCGCCTTTACTTATATGACAGACGTTTTCTCCGGCCGAGGAGGGTGGCTGTCTCTTGCGGCAGTCCTTTTGTGGGCGGCGGTCTTTGCGGCCCTTTCCTGCATTGTCAGAATGAGAAAGATACGGGGTGTTGAGGAATGAAAGCTGTTTTTGAAAAGCTCAGAAGAGCGTTTCTCTGGTATTTTCTCATAAAAAAGAGGCTTCTGAAAAAGACCGGATTTCTAATTATACTTTTGTCAATTCCCCTGCTCACCGTTGCGTTCTCCCATTTTGCAGAAACTGAGGATGCAGGCTTTGTAACCGTGGCCCTTGCCTGCGAGGAGGGCGAGGACAGGCAGCTGTGCCTTGATGCCATTGATGAGATATGCGAAAGCAGCGATATTCTCTACTTTTTCAAGGCAGAATCGCCTGAGGCGGCAAGGGAAGCGGTGGATAAGGGTAAGTGCGACAGCGCCTGGATATTCTGTGCAAACGTTTCCGAGCGTCTTGATAAGTTTGCAAGGGGAGAGGAGACCTTCCTTTGTACCGCATATGAAAAGGGCGAAAACACTCTGCTAACCCTTTCCAAGGAGAAGGTATTTCCACAGTTCTATGGCGAGATAGCCTATAGAATATACGAGAAATGGGTAGATAAGACCTTTGGTGAGGGAGAAGTCTCTGCCGAGGAAATGGCAAAGGTCCATGAAAATATGGCCATAACGGGAGATTTTGTCCGTTTTGAATATGCAAACAGCGATAAGGCTCCTGAGTTTGAGGGCTCGGGATATCTCACGTCCACTCTGAGAGGCCTGCTCAGTATAGTAATGCTGCTTTGTGCCTTTGCGGCGGCAATGTATTTTCTCTCTGACGATAAAAGAGGGATATATGCATTTCTTCCGAGATACGGCAGGTTTGCCGTGCTGGCGGCCACCGTGTTGGCCGCACTCACCTTCAGCGCCGTGATAATAACAGCATCTCTGTATTTCTCGGGTAATTACGGAGAGCTTCTTTCCGAAAGCCTGCTGATGATGGCGTATATTCTTGCGCTGACAGGATTTGTATGCCTTTTGGCATCGGTGATCCCCGGGGTTGCGGCGTTTTGCGTAACGGTACCCGTGCTCACCGCAGCAGCGCTTCTGGTTTCGCCCGTGTTTGCAGATTTTTCCAGGTTCAGAGCGGTGCAGCTTGTGTTCCCCTCCTACCATTATCTTTACGGATCAGCGGTGCCCCTGCTTGCGATCGCCCTTGTCGGCGGTCTTTGCGGCGGTATCATCTATTCGCTGAGAAAGGATTAAAAAAGCATCCCCATCAAGTAGCTTTCTTGATGGGGATTTTTTAGTTTTTCCAGTATGAATAGTTGTCGAGGGTCTTGAAAACGTAGCCCTGAGAGTGGGCGTAGTCAATAACTCTTGCCAGAATATCTGCGTTGTCCGGCGAGGTGGAGTGGAGGAGGATAACGGCGCCGGGGTGCAGCCTTGAGGTCACCTGGGCGTAGGCGCTTTCCGTTCCCTGCTGATTCTGAGGGTCCCAGTCTGCATAGGCAACAGACCAGAACACGCTGCGGTAGCCAACGGAGGAGCAAAGCTCAAGCGCGCTTTCGGAGAAGGCTCCCGTAGGGAATCTGAAATACTTTGGTGTGTAGCCGAAATGAGCTCTCATATAGTTGTGAACTCCAAGAAGCTCCCATGCAAGGCGCTCTCTGGAAATTGTGGTGCAATCGGGATGAGTGACGGAGTGGTTTCCCACCGTGTGCCCCTCGCTTATCATCCGTGCAACCTCGCCGGGGTCAGTCTTCAGGTAATCCATGGTGCAGAAGAAGGCCGCCTTAACGTTCTTTTCCTTGAGGGTATCAAGTATGCGGGAGGTGAGATCGCCGTATTTATAGCCGCAATCGAAGGTGAGGTAAAGCACCTTCTCACCCGATTTGTTATCCCAGGCGAGGGCATTTGTTCCGAAAGAATCAAAGGTGGCCTGGTTGTTAACGGTGATGGAATGAGGCTGACTTTGTGAGGCAACTCCGTAGGAGAAGGGGTGGCGAACAGAGGAGAGGCCGTTTGCGTTGTTGGGATCGTTGACCGTGTAGGTAACTGAGGGGAGTGAGGGAAAGCCTGTATACGTGCTTTGCTGAGAGGGAACGTCATAGGTAACGGTGGTGGGTCCGGAGTAAACGGGAGGTGATTGCGTTTCAGGGGGATCGGTCACAGGGGGGGCGGACTCCGGAGCCTGAGTAGTATCGGCCCGGGTAGTCTCCTCGGGGGAGGAGGTATCGGCAGTGTCCGCCTCCTCGGTCACGGGGGCTGCGGTGTCGGTTATGGCAGGGACGGTCGCAGAGTCTCCTGCGGTATCAGTATAGCCTGTGTCTCCCGAAGCGGTATCACCGTCCTTCGGGGCACAGCCGCCGAGGGGAAGGAGTGAGAGCAGGAGGAGCA
>JAFQNM010000273.1 GCA_017395885.1 Clostridia bacterium
CTCCCGATAAACCGGAATTTGCAATATCATTTTGTTTTATGTTTTCTTTTTCTTTTTTGGGGAAGAATAAGATACTATGAAGCAGTATAAAAAAATCAGGGGTGCAGGTCGGCTTTATTCTTTTGGAAAAGGGGAGCGAAGGTGGTCGGCTGCGGTATACACGGCTGTGCGGACTGCAACAGCGGGAGCCGCAATATACTCTGTCACCCATCAGAGCCACGGCAAGGCTATGCTATGCCTTCTTGCCCTTATTTTGTTTCTTCTCCCCTTTCTTTTCGAGAGGTTGATGGGCATTTCTCTCTCGCAGCCTATGGAGATCTCCATCATTCTTTTCATTTTTTCCTCAGAAATACTGGGGGAGGTATTCGGCTTCTATATGATGTTTCCCTTATGGGACTCCCTTCTTCACGGGGTCATGGGCTTTATCGCCTCGGCAATGGGCTTTGCCCTTCCCCACATCCTGTGCCGAGACTCCTATGAGAGCACTCGCTTATCACCGCTTTGCAGTGCCGTTGTTGCATTCTGCTTCTCTATGACCGTTGGAACGCTTTGGGAGCTTTTTGAGTTTTGCTCTGACTCTCTTTTGCACCTTGATATGCAAAAGGACACGGTGATAGACAGGATAAGCTCGGTGAGTCTCGGCCACCGCAGCGCAGGAGAGGCCGTGAGCATTGAGGGCATCAGCGAGGTCATACTGAAAGCTGACGGCGGCAATACCGTTTCTCTCTCCTCCTACGGCATCAACGGCTATCTTGACGTTGGCCTTTCAGATACTATGGGTGACCTTCTTATCAATCTGCTCGGCGCCGTTATCTTTTGCACACTTGGTTATATTCATCTTAAAAGCCAAAGCAAGGCAAGGATAGCAGGTCTGTTTATACCAAAAGTCAATAAAAAGAGAAAAAATCCCTAATCGGGATTTTTTCTCTTCCAGCTTGTCGATAAAGTTATCGACAAGCTGCCTCAGGCAGTCGAGAAGGATGCAGATTTCGTCATTTCAAGTCCGTCGGAGGGGTTCCCCGAAAGTGAGCTTGCGAGCTTTTGGGGGTTCCTGTCAGCGTACAAAGGTACGACAGGACTTGAAAGGGCGAAAAGCTTGAAATCCCCTGATTCTCAGGGGATTTCTTTAATGTGACTTTAATTATATGTTTCTTTTGCCGTTTACAGTTAAAGTTTCGATCCGGCTGTCTTTGTTTTGATATATTTGCGGTCTGCGCCTTTTTCGACAGCCTGAAAGAGAAAAAATCCCTAATCGGGATTTTTTCTCTTCGTTATTTGATAATACCGCCGCCTGCCAGAAGGTCTCCATCGTAGAAAACCACAGACTGACCGGGAGAGATCGCTCTCTGCGGCTCGTCAAACAAGACACGCACTTTCCCCTCCTCCAAGGGGGTCACCGTACAGGAGGCGCTTTTTGCGCCGTAGCGGATCTTTGCCTCAAGACGCACAGGCCCATCAAGCGCATCAAAGGCTATCCAGTTAACGCTCTCCGCCTCAAGAGAAGCAGCCATAAGGCCCTCGGGAGGACATAGGATCACCCGATTGCCCTCTGCATCCTTTGCCTTTACGTAAAGCGGGGCCGGCAAGGCAAGGCCAAGGCCTCTTCTCTGACCCACCGTATAGTGGATTATTCCCTTATGGCGGCCTATTACTGCTCCGTTCTCAGTTACAAAATCCCCCTCGGGAAAAACGGCGCCCGTTTCTCTGAGGATAAAGCCTGCATAATCTCCGTCAGGCACAAAGCAGATATCCTGGCTCTCCTTTTTGTTTGCATTTTCAAGGCCTGCCAGCGCAGCCGCCTCTCTGGCCTCCTCCTTGGTCAGCGCCCCAAGGGGAAGCACGAGCCTTGAAAGCGCTCTCTGAGACAGAGACCAAAGCACGTAGCTCTGATCCTTTTTATCGTTCTCGCTTTTATAAAGAAGGTAGCGATCGCCTGATTTTTTTATTTTTGCATAGTGTCCCGTTGCAATTTTTTCGTATCCCAGCTCCTCTGCCCTGTCAATAAAGGCGCCGAATTTCATATCTCTGTTGCAAACGACACAGGGATTTGGCGTTTTTCCCGCCTTATATGCCTCAATAAAGTCGGAAATGACGCTTTTTCTGAACTCCTCTCTCATATCAAAAAGAAAGAAGGGAATTCCGAGCATTTTGGCCGCCGACCTTGCATCGTCGGAAGGGTCCTCTCCATCTCCCGGGCAAAGGCGCATCGTTGCTCCGCCGACGGTGCAGCCCTCTCTCAGGAGCAGAGCTGCCGCCGCAGATGAGTCAACTCCTCCGCTGAGGGCAACAAGTATTTTCATCAGTTTTTCTCCTGAAAATTTAATTTTTCTTCCTTAACCTCAAATTCCGGTTTAACGTGGAGTTTGAAGCTGTGCAAACGTCAAAGGAATCCGCACAGAATTAAGTGGCAAAAAGAGATTTCGCCCTC
>JAFQNM010000274.1 GCA_017395885.1 Clostridia bacterium
GACAAGATCTGCGCCGCAGTTACAATGACGGGCAACCGCATCGAATGGAACAGAAACGGCGGCATTAATCTGGTGAACGCCAGCTCGCACAACATTACCGGAAACTACTTTGACCGCTCCTACGGTCCTGCCGTTTCCCTCAGGGGCCTTTGGTTTCCCTGCAACAACGTTACCTTCACAGGTAACATCTTCAACAGGAGCGGCAAATACAAGAGCTCCTTTGAAAACGACAAATACGAAAACTCCCATTTGTATTTCGACAACTGCCAAAATCTCGCCGTCAGCGGCAACACCTTCCTTACCGGAAAGGACGATTTCGGAGAAAGCGCCTTCTCTCCCGACTACGGCATCGTTATGAAAAGGCTTTCCTCCTGCGCCATCACAGGCAACACCATGTACGGCGGTGCAATGAGGGAAAAGCTCGTTGATCTGGGGGATCACGGCAGCGAAAACTGCATTTTCGGAAATGCCGGTACCGCCTTTGACCAATCTGAAAAGCCGGGCAACGGCACTTATTAAAGAGAGGCTTTATGCAATATTCTGAGCTTGAAAAATTTATAGGGGATATTTATTCTACATCTGCCGAAAACGTCTTTGAAAAATATCCCGACGTGCGTGTTTTTCGGCATATGTCTAACAACAAATGGTTTGCCATAGTTATGGAGGTTCCCAAAAAAAGGCTGGGACTTGAGGGCGATGAGCCTGTTACCATACTCAACACAAAGTGCGATTTTATTCTCATCAACTCTCTGCTTACGGAGGAGGGCTTTCACCCTGCCTACCATATGAACAAGGCCCACTGGATCACCTCACGGCTTGACGGGACTATTGATATTGAGCGGCTCAAGGGCCTCATTGACATAAGCTATGATCTGACAAACGTTAAAAGGAAAAAGAAAAGTAAAAGGACACCTTGAATAGTGTCCTTTTCTTATTTCACCGCCTCGCAAAAAGCCTCCTTCAGCTTTTCTCCTATAGCTTTCATAGCCTCCTCATCCACCTTTATTACCCTTCTGTCATAGGTAACAAGGCCGTTGGTCTCATCCTCCACGTCGGAAAGCTGAGTCAGCACCGCGGCACAAAGTCCGCTCCTTCTTATCTCACCAACCACCTGAGAAAGATAAAGCTCAGAAAACCCCTCCGTCAGCTCCTTTTCGCCTCTGAAGGTCTTATATCCGTAATTATCGTGAGGATTGAAGGAGTGCCTGTCTATTTTCAGCGAATACCCACCGAACTCAGAAAGCACCAGGGGTCTTTCTCCCTTCGCTTTCAGCTTCAGCCTGCGAAAATATACGTGCTCGCTTTGCACGTCACTTTCATTTTCAAAAAACCAGCCTGAGGTCGCATCCCACACGAAGGTCGGATACTCGTTCTTCAGCTCTCTGTATATCCTGTCGGCATCATACTGTCCCCACCCCTCGTTAAACACCGTATAGTAGCAAACAGAAGGATGGTTATACAGCTGCTCTGCCGTTTCACGGCAGCTTTTTTCAAAATGCTCTCTTCGCCTATCCGTTGCCTTATGGGAGATTCCTCTTTTCATCCCCAGAGTGGGAAGCACCGTATCTGCAAGATAGCTGTATCCGCCCGAATTTACCATATCCTGAAAAACTATCATGCCGTGCTTATCACAGTAATGGTAAAAAAGCTCAGGCTCCACCTTTATATGCTTTCTCAGCATATTGAAGCCGAGGCGCTTCATTGTCAGAATATCCCATTCGTACCCCTCCGGAGAGGGAGGCGTATATATCCCATCCGGGTAATATCCCTGATCTAAAAGTCCGTGGAAGAAATAGGGCTCTCCGTTCAGACAGATGAAGGAGCGGTCGCCTCTTTTATCAACAGTTATACACCTGAGAGCAAAATAGGATTCCACCCTATCCTCTCCGCTTTCAAGAGTGAAGCTGTAAAGATACGGGTCGGACGGGGTCCAGTGATGGGGCGAATCTACCTTTATATCTACGCTGCTCCCCTCAAAGCCATACTCTGTCTCACCGCTCTCGGTATACAGTGTCAGGCGCTTTTTGCGTGCTCCGCCCATGACCTCTATCCGCACGCCGTACAGCCCCGGCGTTATTCTCAGGCGCTCTATGTAATCATGGGGAACGCTCTCCATCCAAACAGCCTGCCATATGCCGGAAATGGGAGTATACCACATTCCGCCACGGTCTATTCTCTGCTTTCCCCACGCAAGCTCACGGTCAAGCTCATCCTCCACCTCTACAGAGATAAGGTTTTCGCCCTCGCTCAGATAAGGAGTTATATCAAAGGAGAACGAAAGATATCCGCCCTCGTGCTCACCTCCACGCTTGCCGTTTACAAACAAAACGGCTCTTTGGTCAACTGCACCGAAATGCAGCAGCACTTTTGAGCGAACAAATCCCAAGGGCAGAGTGATGACTTTTTTATAAACATACCTCTCTCCCCTTTTCA
>JAFQNM010000275.1 GCA_017395885.1 Clostridia bacterium
GAGGCAGAGGAAAAGGATTTTCCGAAGATCATGAAGCAGGCGCAGAAGGCGGCACGCAAGATAGAGCCTGATTGCGATATTGAGGAGCTCTGATATTTTCATGAAGAAAAAGAATAAGCTCAACAGAGGGCAAAGAAAGCGCCTTATTTCTATAATCGCAGGAGGCTCATTTGCTGCTCTGGGCATACTTTTTGCCATTCTTAAAATTGAGCTCATATCCTCTCTTTGCTTCATTGCAGCAGGAGTTGCAGCAGGAGTAATGTGCGTGACCAGAGCTGTCAGGGGAATATTTTCAGGCAGCTTTTTTGATGAGAATACTCTTATGACCGTTGCTGCCATTGGAGCACTTTTGCTGGGTGAATATGCAGAATGTGCGGCAGTTATGATACTTTATCAGGTTGGTGAGCTGTTTCAGTCCATCGCTGTGGGAAGAAGCCGCCGTGCTATCAGCTCACTTTCTGCTCTTTGCCCGGATTATGCAAATCTCGTCAGCAACGGCGAGGAGCTGACGGTGCATCCCACACAGCTGAAAAAGGGAGATGTTATCCGCATAAAGGCAGGTGAGCGCATTCCCGTTGACTGCGTCATTACCGGAGGTGAAACGAGCGTTGATACTTCACCTGTTACGGGAGAAAGCGTTCCGAGGGATGCGAAAATCGGAGATACACTGTATTCAGGCTGTATCAACAGAAGCGGACTAATTGAGGCAGAGGTCATTGCAACAACTGAGGAGAGTGCAGCGGGAAGGATCCTGGCACTGACAGAGACCGCCGGCGAGAGAAAGACAAAATCCGAGGCGTTTATCACAAGGTTTGCAAAGGTGTATACCCCCTTTGTTGCTGTTCTTGCGGCGCTTCTTGCATTTGCGGTACCTCTCGTTTTGCAGCTGACGGGAGCGGCAGCCTTTGGAGAGGCGTTTGCCGAGTGGAGCCACAGAGCCCTTACCATGCTCGTAATATCCTGCCCCTGTGCGCTGGTTATTTCAGTTCCGCTGGGATATTTCTGCGGTCTTGGAAACGCATCAAAAAATGCTGTGCTGATAAAGGGAAGCACCTTTATGGATACGCTTGCATCGGTCAACTGTGCGGTGTTTGATAAAACGGGAACACTTACCAGAGGTGCTCTGTGCGTGAGAAAAGTGGAGACGGTGATTGACCGTGGCGAGCTTTTGTCTCTTGCGGCGGCGGCAGAGGAAAACTCCTCTCATCCTATAGCGAGAGCCATAGTCTTGGCGGCTGAGAAAAAATACGTTGCCGTGAGCGTGACCGAGCTTTCCGGAGTAGGAGTGTCGGCCGTTCTTGAGGATGGAAGAAAGGTAAGAGTAGTCCGCCCGGAAAGAAAAACCGATTCAACGGCGGTTGAGGTTTGGATAGGTGAGGAGCTTGCAGGCACCGTTTATCTTGAGGATGAGCTGAAGCGTGATGCGAGGGCATCTCTTACAGCGCTCAAAAGGCTGGGAATAACCAAAACCGTTATGCTGACAGGAGATAACAGAGCCATTGCAGAAAAGGTTGGCAACGCCGTTGGCATAGATTCGGTTCTTTCGGAGCTGATGCCTGAGGATAAGTTTAAGGCGGTGGAAGAGCTCTGCGGCGATGGCTGTGTTATGTACGTGGGTGACGGAATCAATGATTCACCCTCCATCGCCCGTGCCGACGTGGGAGTTGCAATGGGAGCGTTGGGAAGCTCTGCGGCCATAGAGGCGGCAGACGTTGTGCTGATGAGCCATGATCTTTCCAAAATCCCCCATGCCATAAGGCTGGCAAAACGTACGTCAGGAACGGTAAAGGCAAATATAATCCTGTCGCTTGGAGTGAAGATTGCAGTTCTTGTGCTGGCATCTCTGAACCTTGTGGGAATGTGGGCCGCTATCCTCGCAGACGTGGGCGTTTGTATAGTAGCAGTCTCAAATTCCATGAGACTCTTGAAATAGGAGAACTCCTGTTAAATCGGAATTTATAGGAGAGAGTTTAATGAAGATAAAAGAAGCGCCTCGAAAGGCGCTTCTTTTATCTTGTTTCTATAGGTGAGTAGGCGGGGTTGAAATCTTCATATGTAAGGCCGGGGGCAGGAGCATAATCCAGCGCATTATAATAGAGCTGATGCTCCTTATCTCCGTCGGGATAAACAAAATAGAAGTAATCACCCTCTACACAGACGGGGAGCACTCCGGAAATGGCAGCTCCGTTTTCAAAATGGCACAAATAAAAATCAGATTCATCGTCAGATTTATCCTCGATCCTTGTGCAGGCGGCCTTGATTATTCTGTATTTGCCGTTTACAAGCGTTTTTTTGTATTTGATACCTGTCTTAATAAAGTCAACGGCAAGCCAGCCTGTGAAGCCACCGCCCAAAACGGTAAAGATTATGATGGTAGGCAGGCCACCCGTAAAACCGCACACGACGAGAAGAACACACCAGAAGGCGTAAAATATTCCCCATCCCAGCTTTTTGGTAATGCAGGTGCTTTTGAGAGAAGAGAGGATAAGCTCGCGGGTGATCGGTTTCTTTTCCCTGTTCATATCATTTATTACCTTTCTTGCAGCATTTTTGTCCACATCCTGCTTGAATTCAGGCGAATTCAGCAGTCTTTCAAGGGCAACGTTGCTCATTTCAATGATATTATTTTCAAACGTATTTGTCAATATAAGGGCCGACATCAGGTGAGTGAGTGTTTCCAGAAGCTCCTCACGGGTGCCGCCAAGAGCGATCGCTCTTTGATAGTTGTTTGGACGGGAATAGAAGAAGAGCAGATTGGTATCATCCTTTCCGCGGCAAATTGAATACTGATCGGTAAAGCACATTTCCTCGGCAAGGCCCGTTTCAACAAAGGGCGCAATATCTGTGCAGAACTGCTCTCTTTTGATCTTTATGCTTTCACAGATCTCATCTGCAAAGAGCTGAGGGTCTGAGATGAGAGCCTTATATTCAGCCTTGCAAAGCTCACGGTAATGGACAATTCCGGAATTGATAAACAGCTCGGGTATCTTCTGCTTTTGGCCTTCAGCGGGGAAGGGATAGTTTTCAATCAGCAGGTAGCAGGTCTTATAGGGGATATAGAAAAAGGGGCACAAGAAGGGAAAAAGGGGCATATAGGCATAGTATTTTCTTTTGAGCACCGTGCAGGGGATCTCCTTGCCGTCCCGTGATCTGACGGTGACAGAGGCCTCCAGATAAGTTTTTCTTTTATCAAAGACTGAAATCAGGCAGTATACTCCTACGACCAAAAGGGGGGCTCCGATAAATGCAACGGGCGGCAGGATAGCACCTAGAGCGATAAATGCTCCTCCGATGACTGAGATAATGAGGAAAATGAGTGCTCTTTTTCCGAGATGCTCCAATGAATCACCAAGCTTTTCGAGCTTGGATTTTTTGAAATCCGTATTGTTCATAGATATCCTTTTAAATATTAATCATCAGGATCATGGCATAGAACGTCAAAAATCCACACAAAAAAGAGAGAACAAAGTCTCTCTTTTTGTTTAAAATCAGAACTCTGCGCTTCCTGTTGTACGGGGATAAGGAATAACGTCACGAATGTTGGAAACGCCTGTGAGGTACATAATGATTCTCTCAAAGCCGAGACCGTAGCCTGCGTGCTTTGTAGAGCCGTAGCGACGGAGGTTAACGTACCACCAGTAGTCCTTCTCCTCAAGGCCAAGCTCTGCCATTCTCTCAAGAAGCACGTCAAGGCGCTCCTCTCTCTGGCTACCGCCGATGATCTCACCAACGCCGGGAACGAGAAGGTCCATAGCGGCAACGGTCTTGCCGTCGTCATTGAGGCGCATATAGAATGCTTTGATCTCCTTGGGATAGTCTGTTACGAACACGGGAGCATTGAACACCTTTTCAGTAAGGTATCTCTCGTGCTCTGTCTGGAGGTCGCAGCCCCAGCTTACGGGATACTTGTAGTCCTCACCGCTCTTTTCAAGAAGCTCGATAGCCTCGGTATAGGTAACTGTTTTATAATCGCTGTCTGCCAGCTTTGTAAGGCGCTCGAGAAGGCCCTTATCAACAAAGCTGTTAAAGAAGTTGAGCTCTGCCTTGCAGGTGTTCAGCACGTGGCGTATGATAAAGATGATCATATCCCACGCAAGCTCCATATTATCCTTAAGATCTGCAAAGGCAATCTCGGGCTCGATCATCCAGAACTCTGCCGCATGGCGGGGAGTGAAGGAGTTTTCAGCACGGAAGGTGGGGCCGAAGGTATAGATCTTGCCGAATGCCTGAGCATATGTCTCACCCTGAAGCTGGCCGGAAACTGTAAGGCTTGTGGGCTTTTTGAAGAAGTCCTGAGAC